>CAYNVI010000019.1:0-19402 GCA_964400585.1 uncultured Pirellulaceae bacterium
CGCATATCGCCAACATGGGATCGGTCGCGAACTGGTCCTCCGCTGCGTCGAGCGGGCCCGCGACATGGGCGTGATGGAAGTGATGGCAATCAGCTCGTCGGAAGACTTCCTCCGCGGCTGCGGCTTCGATTACGCCCTCCCCGACCAAAAGAAAGCCCTCTTCTGCCAGCTGCGGCCGCGCCACGAAGAGTGACCCCCGAGACGATTGGCAGGACCATGCCTGGCTACGTCTTTCGCCTCGGAGCGAGCGTCTACGAGGCCGAGGAGCGGCTGGTGGCCTGGAACCGTTCGGACCGCAACCGGAATCAGTCGTGGAACCTCTCGCTGGTCGGTGACTGGGACCGCATCACCGAGAACAGCTCGACGCAAAACCAAACGCACCGCGACGCGCTCGAGCTACTCAGCGCCGACTCCCCCTCGCTGCAGCACGACGTGAAAGAGAACCCGTGAAAGGGAACCAGCCGCGAATCCCGGCGGTTTTGCGGCCGGCCAGCAGCGACCCCCTGACGCTCAACTGGGACTTTGACAAACGGCTCGCCAGGGCCGACGTGGATCATGACAGCAGCGCCGATGTCACCTACCAGTGGGACGCTCTTGGCCGCCGCGTGGGCCGGGACGACGGCACCTCGCCAATGGTTTACGTCCAGAGCAGCAGTTCCCGGCAAGGGCAGTCTTTTGGGGGGTGTCCTCGAAATGCGCCGCGTTGCCTGCCCTACAACAGGCTCGACCGGGTTCGTCTGGGGCAGTTTTCTGCATCCGGGGCGTGATTGCTGGCCGTTTGGCGGATGACGGGATGCAAATTGTCGGCCAATGACCACGGTCAAGGCGAAGTGCTAGCAAAGACCGGCACGGCAAAACACTGGTTTTTCAAGCAAGCCGGGAACTGCTGCTCTGGGACCGTCGGGCGGTAAGGCCCAGTGAGGGCGCCCTCCCCGGCCGCTTTCGCATCCGATCCTCCTGCAAGCGAAAGGGTCTCATACCGAACCTGAAACCCAAATACTCGCGTTCACCTGCTTAATTAACGCGATTATCACGAGGATCACAACACACACGGTCTCGACCTTGCTGCTTGGCTTTGTACATCGCGTTGTCAGCGCGAGCAAGCAAGCTTTCGAGAGACTCGCCATTCTCCAGCATGGCGACGCCAGCACTTAAGCTCAAGGTGATCGATTGTCCGCTGTCGACTTGGACCGGCTCACCCGCTAAACGTTTTCGCAGATTGTTTCCAAACCCCTGGCCAGCTTCCAAATTTGCACCGGGAAGGACAAAGACAAATTCTTCTCCACCGACGCGGCCACAAAAATCGGTTTTACGCCCGAAAGCTGAAGCCACACGAGCAAACCTGGCTAAGGCGCGATCGCCTGCGGCATGCCCCCATTCATCATTAATGCTCTTAAAATGGTCAATATCTATCGAAATGACACTCAGATTATGAGCAAACCGATTTGACAGGCCTATCACTTCGTCCAAGCGCTCCAACGTCGCGCGTCGGTTTGGCAAGCCAGTCAACTCATCGACTTTGGCCAATCGTTCCATTTCCTCTTCGGACTGCTTCTTGTACAAGAGATAACCAAAAGTGTCGGACAGCAACTCCATAAGGATATAGTCATCCTTGCAAAACGGCTCAACCGGCGAAGGACTGGAGAAATTGACTGTTCCATACAGGCTTCCACCTATTCTTACCGGAGTTCCTATATACGACTCCAGCTTGAGATCCTTGTAGCACGGATGGTGCTGCATTTCACTTTTACCCACAAAATGAAAACCGACAGTCTTATCTTCCCTCAATGTGTGAACACAGTAGGTTCCCGACACATCAAACTTGGTTGATGGCTCCAACCTCCCAGCGAGATCAACGCAGTCTTCAACGGTGTAATCATTTCCCCTGATCCGCGACAGGATGGCGATATCCACACCAAAGTGGTCAAGGCCGACCTGAAGCAATGCGTTTGTTTTTTGGTTGTGGTTTTGAGTCACGTCAGAAGTTATATTGTGGATCTTTTGCAGAGTATCCAAGGACTGGTCTGCTGAGCGAGCCGGGCGGACAACGCCAATAAATCCGATCACTTCTTCATCAGTGGAGTACATAGCTGCACCAGTCGTGAGAGCAATAAACTGACCTCCATCCGACCGACGATATACAGCCCGGTAGTTCTCCGCATCTATTCTGCTGGCAACATTAAATCGCTTACGACCTTGATCTAAAAAGTCACTTTCATCGGCGTAAAGTATTTTTGTTTCTTCGCCACAAAGCTCCTCCTTTGGATAGCCAAACAGACGTTCTGTCGCTGAATTCACATAAACAATACGCCGTTTTATGTCGGCAACGACAACCGCTTCGTCAAAGGTATCGAATATCCCAGTGAGCAATGCTGGCGAAATCGAACTAACTCCGGCACTAGCATATAAAGCTCGGTCCGTGTTGCCTACGTCATTGTCTTTCATAGGGGCACCTTACATAAAGTCACGCCTCAGAACACCATCGATCAGCGGGCGGCGGGAATCGACATTGATCTCACGAGAAACGTTGCCACCGCCGCTCCGCTGCATCCCATGGTTCTGGCGTTTCCTCGGTTTCTGCATCGTGCTCAGCGAAGCGGTGCTCGTAATCGTAATCGACGGCAGCAGGCTACTCCCTGCTGGACTCTGCAACACCAGCGAATTTCATCGCCATGCGAGTCAACATCGCGACGATCCGATGCAGGATCGCTTTCATCGCATCACCATCCTGAACCCTGATGCCCTTTGTGGCCAGCAATACATCTGGGATGGCGGCACACTCCGAGGCTGACCCACGAGCAATGTCAAGGAATCTCGCACGGTTTCTGCGACTGCGTTTGCGTTTGCCGTTGCCTTCGACGATGTTCAGTGGAATCGACTGAGCGGCATGCAGGCATTAATCACGGGCATGACGAGGTAAGCCCCTGATCGAGAGACGGTCAACGTCGAGTCGTTCGTGGTCGAAGGTTTGCGCCGTCATCGTGGCAGGTTCCGAATACGAGCACCGTCGCGACACGACTGAGCACGAGCACTGATCGCCAGAACAAGTCATTATCGGCGGCGAGGACAGGGTCTATCCGGGACAGGACGTGGCTCAGCCGCGGTGCATTTCCCCTCCGCCTCAAAAAACGTATCAGGGGAGCCGGCGGGGGACAAGCTTTCTTCAGCCGGGTTCGACTTGGCAAGCAAAACCCGGGGGGGCTCTCGGACACCATCGGAGCCCGTGGCCTTCCGCGACGGCTTACAAAAACTCCTCCCGGCGCTCCGCCGGCCGAAAAAAAACGTCGGCTCCACCGTGCTCGATTTCGCCCCTACGCGACAGGGACGGCGGAAGGGGGGGGGATGAGCAGGACACGCGCGGCCGGCCCGCTCCTGCCCAAGTTTCGCGGCCCCCCCCGGCGACTTGCATCCGCATGAGCCCTTGGCTCCGCTGCGTTGCAGGCGCTGCTGAACGATCGTCCCGTCGCCCGGGGAACAGGGCTCAGCGAGTCCGCCCCATCAGGTAGGCGAACAGGTCGCGAATCTGCTGATCACTCAGCGGCTGCAGCAACTCGGCAGGCATCAGCGACGTGCCCGAAGCTTGCAAGTCTTCGAGCTCGTCGCGCGGGATCCGAATCGCCTGGTTCTCCACCGTCCGCAGGGTCACGAATTCCGCCGTCTGATTCTCCAGCAAGCCCGAAAGGACTTGGCCACTGGTGGTCAAGACGCGATAATTCGTGAACTCCTCGCGGATCGCCGCCGAAGGGTGCAGGATCGCCAGCGTCAAGAAATCGAGATTGGTCCGCTCGTATCCGGTCAGGTCAGGACCGACCCGGCCCCCTTCCCCGAACAGCTTGTGGCACTTGCCACAGTGTTCCTGGAACAGTTTTTGACCGGCAGCGCGATCGCCCGGCCCCTTTTTCAGCAGGCCCTTGAGGTCGGCGATCTGACCTTCGATCGCTGCGGGGGTGGCTTGAACCTTTCCCCAGATGCGGTCGATCGCGGCGAGCAATTCCGGATCGTCATGCGAGCGCATCTGCAACAAGACGTCGCCCGAAACCTTCTCGGCCGGCAGCCGCAAGGCGTCGATTTCCTCAATCAGCTGCCTAGCCCAGGCGGGGCGGCTGGCGAGGATGCGGATCGTGATCGGGCGGAGATCGGTCTGGGCATCCATCGAGCGGTGATAGGCAGCCGCCAGCGTGCGTCCGATCGCAGGATCCGAAAACCGAGCCAACGCGTTGAGCGCCGCCCGCTGGATCGCTACGGAACCATCCTGCCTGACCCGTTGCTGCAACCGAGAGGCCGCCCCCTCGATCTGCAATTCGGACAACAAAGCGATCAGTTCCAACCGATCGGGCAGCGGCACCGAGCGATCGTCGATCGCCTGCAACGCCTCCTCGATCGCCTGCGGATCCTCCTGCCGCAACCGCAATTTCAAGTCGGTCTGCGGCATCTCGGCACGATAGCGATTGATCATGGCCGCCATCCCTTCGCTCAGCGAAACCGTGCCCCGGGCCAGTGCTTCTTCGAAGCCCGACATCAAGGCCCGTCGCGTCGCTTGATCGGGAGCCGCTTCGAGCAAGCTGACGGTCAGCCGTTCGCTGGCCGGTCCTTCGAGTGCGGCCAAGCGGTGCATCAAGCGGGACAGGATGGTCTCCCGGACGAGCTGCGAGGTCCACAGCGCGGGATCGTCCTGGAAACGTGCCACGATTTCCTCGGCATGCTCACCGCAGTGTGCTTCGAGAGCCCACCACAACAGCAACGGAATGTGTTTGTCCTGACGATCCGCTGCCCGGTCGGCGGCGAGCATCGTGGTGGCGATGGCGATCCCCGCATCGGACGGCAACAACCCCGCCGAGGAAGCGAATTGGGCCCGGACCTGCCCGGCGGTTTCGGCCTGTACCCGTTGCCGCCATCGCTCCGGCGGCAACGTGGAACCGCCGGGGTCGTCGCCCAGCAGGCGAACCGTCCAGCGACGGACGTCGGCCTGCGGGTGCTGCAACAAGTCGCTCTGCTGCTTTTCGGAAATGCGCAGTCCCCTCTGCCCCAGCACCCAGAGGGCCTCGAGCGCACGTGGTTCCTGCGGATCGAGGGCCAACTGCAACAGCTGATCCGGGAGGCCGGCGTCCTCACGTTCCGCCAGGATCGGCACGACCGCCTGGCGGAACCAGCGGCTGGGATGGTCGAGCAGGCGGAGCAGATCGGCGGTCGCCATCGCCCGCAGGTCGAAGCGTGTCCGCGACGGCAGCAGGTCGCTGAATCGCTCGTCGTCGGCCGGCGGTTGTTTCGCGGACAAACGATAGATCCGTCCGCTCGTCTTGTGCCACGTGTCTCGCGGATCGACATGCGTCAGCCGCGTGTCGTACCAGTCGGCCAGATAGACCGCGCCATCGGGACCGACGGCGATGTTGACCGGCCGGAACCAACGATCGTCGGTCGTCACGGTCTGCTCAAAATCCCGCGTTCGGTACGTCGTGCCGTCGCGTTCCAGTTCGCTGCCGATCACCAGCCGCTGCAGGGGATTGATCGCGATCATCTCTCCCTGATACCGCGCGGGGAAACGGTCGTCTTCGTAGATCACCAGGGCCTGCGTAAAGCGGCGTCCGTCGCCTTCGAACCCCATGTGCTGGAAGTAGCCGAAGGCATACGGGTTGGTCAACGGCCCATGCTTTCCCCAGTTCTTGCTCGCATAACTGTGCTGCGGGTAATACATCCCCCGGGTGTTGCCGTGGTTGGTGCCCGAGAAGAGCCGGCCGCCGGCATCGATCTGAACGTCAAACGTGTTGCCGCCGCCTTCGGCGTAGATCTCGAAGCGCTGCGTCGCCGGGTGATAACGCCAAATGCACTGGCCCATGAAGGAGGTCACCGGATGGTCGGCCGCGGTGTGCACTTTCACGTTCGCCGTGGTCGTACTGCCATTGGCACCATACAGCCAACCGTCGGGCCCAAAGCGGATGTTGTTGGCGACCGAATGCGTGTCCTCCAGGCCGAACCCGGAAAGATGGACCACCGGTTCCCCATCGGGAACCGCATCGTGGTCGGCATCGGGGTAGAACATCAGGTAGGGCGGGTTCATCACCCAGATCCCTCCCTGTCCGATCGCCACGCTGGTCGCGATATTCAGCCCGGTGATCACGTCCCGTTGCTGATCGTACGTGCCGTCGCCGTCGAGGTCTTCGAAGACGCTGACGCAATCGGCCCCGGCGACGTGGTGCGGCGGCGGCTGGGGCGTCCGATCGAAGACGGCGCGGAGATGGTTGTCGTAACGGACCACCTTCAGCCCGGCAGGAAACGGGTACTGGCGATACTGCACCACCCACATCCGACCCTGCGGATCGAAGGTGACGTGCAGGGGCTGGGTGATCGCCGGTTCGCCGACGACCAGTTCGACCTGCAAGTCAGCGGGGATCCGCAGGCGTTCTAAGGTCTCGCGCGGGGAGGCGGGACGACTGTTGTCGCCCAGATCGCCGCGACCCTCGAATTCGCGCATGATCCGCGCGACCTCCTCGTTGCCCGCCTTGCTGGGACGCAGCCCTTCCGGCGGAGTCGAACCTTCCGGCGGAGTCGAAGCGGGGCGTTCGGCCGCAGCCGGTTCGGTTTGCTGCGCGCGGCCCAGGGGGGCAAAAGCGAGTAGCATCAAGGCGAAGGCGAGCGAGGCGCGCCAGGATCGAGCGTTGCAGATCACGGGGAAGGACTCCTGAGGTGGGACGCCCCCAGTATAAAGCTTCGCCGCGGAGCCTGCAGACTGCGGGCCCAGCGACTTGCGCGTCGCCGCACCCCACCGCACCACGCTTGATCGCGGGGCGTCGCCCGGTCGCTGAAAGCCGCCTGCGCAGGGGCTAGACTAAGGCCCTCTGCCGCGCGTGATGCGATGAAGTCCCCCTTTCCTCCCCTTCCCCCGGAGCCGATTCGATGTGCCCGACCCATGCTTTTCCTCGGCTCCCCCGCGGGGAGCCCTGCCGGTTCCTGCCTCTCTCTCTGTTAGCCGCGTGCGGATTCGCGCTGGCGGTGGCGATGGCGCCTCCCCCGCTCCACGCTGCCGAGGCATCCCGCCCCAACGTCGTCGTCATCCTCTGCGACGATCTCGGCTACGGCGACCTCGGCTGCTACGGGCATCCCCACATCCAAACGCCGCACCTCGACACCCTGGCCCGCGACGGCATCCGGCTGACCGACTGCTACGCGGCAGCCCCCGTCTGCTCGTCCTCTCGAGCCGGTTTATTGACCGGCCGCAACCCCAACCGCTCCGGCATCTACGATTGGTTGCCGGCGGGGATCCCGGTCTGGTTGAAGACCGACGAACCGACGATCCCCGGCCGATTGCAGGGGGCGGGCTATCAGACCGCGATGGTCGGCAAGTGGCATCTCAACGGCCAGTTCAACCAAGCCACGCAGCCCCAGCCGGGCGACTACGGCTTCGACCACTGGATGGCCACCCAGAACAATGCGATCCCGAGCCACCGGCACCCCAAAAACTTCGTGCGGAATGGCCAGCCGGTGGGAGAGATCGAGCGGTTTTCCTGTCAAGCGGTAGCCGACGAGGCGATCGGCTGGATGAACCAGGCGGCTTCCCAAGCGGCCCCTTTCTACTTGCACGTCTGCTTTCATGAACCGCACGAGCCGGTCGCCAGCCCGGACGCCTTGGTCGATCGCTATCGAGACGTGGCGGAAAACGAAGACGAAGCCCAGTACTTTGCCAACGTGACCAACATGGACGCGGCGGTCGGAAGGATCGTCACCGCGATCGAGGCGGCCGGCGTGCGGGAAGAAACCCTGATCGTGTTCACCAGCGATAACGGCCCCGAAACGCTCAAGCGTTACCGAGGAGCCCGGCGCTCCTATGGCTCGCCGGGACCGCTGCGGGGCATGAAGCTGCACATCTATGAAGGAGGCATCCGCGTGCCGGGGATCGTCGCCTGGCCGGGGCAGATCGCTGGCGGGGAAGAGGTCGACGAGCCGGTCAGCGGGGTCGACCTGTTGCCGACGCTCTGTCACCTCGCCGGTTGCGAAGTCCCTGCCAACAAACCGCTCGACGGCGCCAGTCTGGTGCCGTTGCTGCAAGGAGAACCGCTGGCCCGGCAACGGCCTCTCTTCTGGTGGTATTACCGGGCCCTGACGCCTCCTCGGTTCGCCCTGCGGGAAGGCCCCTGGAAAGTGGTCGCCCGCTGGGATGGGCCGCTGATGACCGAATCGGCCGCCTCGATCGGTCGCAACATCAATCCGCAGGCGATCGAGATCCTCAAGACGGCCCAGCTGGTCGACTTCCAGCTGTACCACCTCGAGCAGGACATCGGCGAGACGACCGACTTGGCCGCGCGGCACCCTGACGTGCTGGCGCGGCTGCGGGAATCGGCCCGCGCGTTACACGCAGAGGTCCAGGCCGAGGCTCCCCGCTGGCCGGCGACCCAAGCCTTCTGGGAAAGCGGCAAGCGGTGAGGCGGAGAGCGACCGCCCTCTTCGTTTTTTTCCGGCCCGCCGGGTGCGAGCGGGCGGCTCGAGCGATATGTTAACGTCCCTTTTTCCACCGCCGAAAACGCGACCTGACCCCCAGACCGCTGAGACCGATTCATGAGCGAAACAAGCTGCCGTTGGGGCTTGATGGGAACCGCGGCGATCGCCCGCAAAAACTGGAAAGCGATCCGCCTCTCCGGCAACGGGCGGGTCTCGGCCGTGGCGAGCCGGCAGGCTGCCACCGCCGAACAATTCATCGACCAGTGCAGCGACGAAGTCCCGATGACGCCCCGCCCGGACGCCGTGGAAGGGTACGCCGAATTGCTCCGCCGCGACGATGTCGATGCCGTCTACATCCCCCTGCCGACGGCCATGCGTTACGAATGGGTGATCGCGGCAGCCGAGGCGGGCAAGCATGTGCTGTGCGAAAAACCGGTGGCGGTCAGCGCCGCTCACGCCCGCCAGATGATCGAGGCCTGCCAACAGCACGGCGTGCAGTTCATGGACGGCGTCATGTTCAGCCATAGCCGTCGCCTGGAAGGATTGCGTCAGACGATCGGCCCCGACGGAGCCTGCGGGCGGATCCGCCGGATTACCTCCCACTTCATGTTCCACGGGGGGCCCGAATTCAACAAGTCCAACATCCGGGTCCACAGCCAGCTGGAACCCCACGGCTGCCTGGGCGACCTCGGTTGGTACACCGTCCGGTTCATCTTGTGGGCGATGGAGTACGCGTTGCCCGAGCGGGTGACGGCGCGGATCTTGACGCCGCTGCAGGGGGAAACGAGCGAGGCGCCGGTCCCAGGAGAATTCTCCGCCGAGCTCTTCTTTGGCAACGGCGTCTCGGCCCACTTCTACAACTCGTTCTTGACCGAACATCAACAATTCGCCCGGATCTCGGGGGACCGCGGTTACGTCACCGTCGACGATTTCGTCCTGCCTTACTACGGACCGGAACTGGCCTGGTCGAGCCATCAGAACGTGTTAGAAATCGACAATTGCCGGTGGAACATGAACCCCCACCCGCAACGTCACGCGGTGGCCGAATACGGCGGTGGCGAGGCCAACGCGCAGGAAGTTCACATGGTCCGGCGGTTTGCCGAAATCGTGCAGTCCGGGCAGCTCGATCCGCATTGGCCCGAGATCGCGCTGAAGACGCAGCAGGTCATCGACGCCTGTCTGGAAAGTGCCCAGCAGGACGGGCGTTTCGTCCGCTTGACGTGATCCCCCTGGCGTCCGCTTGACGTGCCTCCTCGTGGCGTCCCCGGGACGTGCCTTGCGGTGGCGTCCGCCGGGGCGCGAGCCCTCTCCCCTTTTCTTCCCGCCTTCCTGCCGCTGGCCCGCTCATGACAACGCTCCTTTCCTTTGTGCTGTTTACCGGCCTCGTCGGGCTCGCGACCTGGTGGTTAACCCGCCACAAGGAATTGGCGACGGCCGACGGCTATTTCTTGGCGGGTCGCAGTTTGAGCTTCGGCGTGATCGCCGGCTCGCTCCTGCTGACCAACCTCTCGACCGAACAATTGGTGGGGCTGAACGGGGCCGCCTTCCAGGATGGTCTCTGCGTGATGGCCTGGGAGGTGATTGCGGGCGTGTCGCTGGTGGCGATGGCGATCTTCTTCCTGCCTCGCTACCTGCAGCGGGGGATCACGACGATCCCCCAGTTCCTAGCCGGTCGGTACGACGACACCACGCAGGCGATCACGAATTTCATCTTCATCATGGCCTACATGCTGATCCTGTTGCCGATCATCCTCTATACCGGGGCGACCGGCCTGAAAGGGATCCTCAATGTGTCCGAACTGACCGGCATTGAATCCGATGCCGGGACGCTGTGGTTGACCGTCTGGGTGATCGGGATCATCGGCTCGATCTACGCCATTTTCGGCGGGCTCCGTTCGGTCGCGGTGTCGGACACGTTGAACGGGTTCGGGCTGCTGATCGGCGGCGCGATGATCAGCTACTTCGGTCTGCAACTGGTAGGCGACGGGCAGGCCTGGCAAGGGCTGGAGACGATCCGCGAAGCGCACCCGGCGAAGTTCGATTCATTGGGAGGCGAGCAGACCTCGGTCCCCTGGCCGACGTTATTCAGCGGCGTGCTGTTACTGAACCTCTTCTACTGGACGACCAACCAACAGATCATCCAACGGACGTTTGCGGCGAGCACCCTGGCCGAAGGACAAAAAGGGGTGTTGTTGGCCGCGACTTTCAAGATCCTGGCCCCGCTGATCCTGGTCCTGCCGGGGATCATCGCCTTTCACATCGACAGCCAGGGCCGATTGTTCAGTGAGAACCGGCAAGTCAACCTGAACACGTTGGTCGACGCCGAATTGGCAGCCCTCGATCCCAGCAAGAAAGCCGACGGCCGGGTCGAAGGACTCAGCGAGCCGCAGTGGCGGGAGGCGAAGCTGCAGAAGCTGAAAGCGGACCGCTCCTATGGGGTCCTCGTCGATCTGGTGCTCCCTCCCCAACTGACCGGGTTGTTTGCGGCGGTGATGGTCGGGGCGATCCTCAGCTCGTTCAACTCCGCCCTCAACGCGACGGCCACCATGTTCAGCCTGGGCGTCTACCGGCGGTACCTTCATCCGCACGCCAATGACCGCCAGACGGTCCGCGCCGGACGGGTGTTCGGAACGGTGATCGCGATCGCCGCGATGACCGGCGCGCCGCTGTTGGCCGGCCAGGAGAGCATCTTCGGTTATCTCCAGAAGATGAACGGCCTGTACTTCATCCCGATCTTCGCGGTCGTGCTGGTCGGCATGCTGTCGAAACGGGTTCCCGCCTTTGCCGCGAACCTGGCCCTGGTCGTCGGCGTGCTGCTGATCGGGATCGGCTACTTTGTCCCCGCCATGCAACCGGTGGTGGAGATGGTCCACGGGTTCCATTTCCTCGGCATCGTGTTCGTCTTCCTGGTCGCCTTGATGCTGGTGATCGGCGGGTTTGCCCCGCGGAGCGAAGCCGAGATCGCGGCGGGCGAGACCGCCGCAGCCGAAGCGTTGGCCCCGGCGGGACGGGTTTCCGAGGAAGCGGGCGGCACGCCCCCGGTTTCGCCGATCGACATGCAACCATGGTCGTTGGCCGTGCCGGCCGGAGCGCTGTTGGTCGTCCTCGTCGTGGGGCTCTACCTCTACTTTGCCGGTTAGGGACGGTTCCCAAATAACGGCCGATTTTCTCACACCCCTCAGCCAGCCGCTGGCCGCCAGACATGCGTTGGTCGAGGCAACCCAGCTTTCCCTTCCCGAGCGAGTCCCCGCTTCCTGGGGATTTCAAAACGGCCATCCGCCGTTTAAACTAGTGCCGCGTTCCCGGGGACTCCACACGCTACCGAGTGAGGATCGAGCAGGGAGTTCGGGGGAGGGCCATGTGGCGCCAGATAGGCTGTGCAAAGGGGTGGGGAATGAGTGGAGACGACGACGAAGGGGACCAGCAGGATCGCGAGCGTGATGCTCGCTCCGAAGGGTCCTCTCCAGATCCGTCGGACCCGCCAGCCTCGGAAGGACCACCCCAGGGCGGGGACGACGAGGGACCTCCTTCGCCGCCGGCCTACACCTTCTCGGAGGAAAACCCGGAACCGACCGATCTCGGCAACCTCGCCGATGCCGACACGAATTTGGGCCGAGAAACCTCGGGGCGGCTGCTGTCGGCCTGGAAGTGTGGCGCGGAGATCCAAGGCTTTCGTCTGCTCCAGGAACTCGGCAGTGGCGCGACCGGCATCGTCTATCGGGCGATCAAGCTCGAGACGGGCCAACAGGTCGCGTTGAAGCTGTTGATCCGCTCGCACTATCGCGAACTGACCCGACTAAAGCGGGGCTTCCGCGCGATCGTCGATGTCGAGCACCCGCACCTGCTGAAGCTGTACGAGCTGCATCAGTACCAGGATCGATGCTTCGTCACGATGGAAGAGATTGACGGCGGCCCGCTGTTTGAGGTCCTGAAGCAGGAAGCGATCAGCGAGGTCGACCGTTTCTACGAACGGGTCACCAGCTTGCTGTGCCAGGCCGCCGAAGCGTTGGCCGCACTCCATCGCCACAGTCTGGTCCATCGCGACATCAAACCGAACAACCTGCTGATCGACGCCGCGGGCAACCTCCGCCTGATCGATTATGGCCTGGTCGGCTCGTTCGATCCGGAGCGTGACCCGGACGCTCATCGCGGCTACCTGGCGGGCACGCGGGAATACATGGCGCCGGAGGTGCTGCTCCGGCAAATCTATCCGCCGGCGAGTGACCTGTACGGGTTGGCCCGGGTCTTCACCAAGCTGATCCGGGTGCGACATCCCCGCCGCGGCGAGGTGCAGCGTGCCTCCAAGGCACCACTGCCGGTCGATGCCCCCCCGCGCTTACAAAGCCTGTTCATCCAGATGCTTTCCAAGGAGACAAGCGAACGGCCGTCCGCCTCGGAAGTGGTCTCCGCGCTCCGCGAGGGTGACGCGCCAGCCCCCGTCCGCTGGCAAGCGAACCAGGCCCTTCCGATCGTCGGCCGCAATGCAGCGCTCGATTTCGTCAGTGCCTGGTTACCGCGTGTGGTTCGGGGGGAAACGCGGCGGCTGCACATTCGCGGCGAATCGGGGATCGGGAAATCGCGTTTCCTCAACGAAGTCGCCGCTCGTTTTAGCCAGAACTCCTGGCTGCAGGTGTTTCAATCGCGTTGCCGGCTGCGCGAAGACATCTCGATGCAAGCATTCGATGAAATCGTCGACACGCTGGCTTGGCGGTACAGCCGCACCGAGGCGCCGCAACTGCAACTCGATCCGGTCAACGCGGAACTGCTGCGACATTCGTTTCCGGTCCTGCAGCCGGTCTTGGATCGCGCCAAGGAGGTCCGACGCCAACGCGCCCTCCGGCGGAGCGAGTCGGCCGACGCGTTGCTCGAATTGACCGAACAGGTTTGTCAACACGGCCCGATCATCCTGATCATTGACGACCTGCAGTGGGCCGATGCCGCCAGCTTTGTCTTGATCCGCCGGCTGCAGCATGAGGTCCAGGGGCAACTGGCGATCATCACGTCCTCTCGCAGCGGTTTCGATCCGCCCGATGTCGAAACCGAGGACATCCTCGAGCTTCCGCCGCTGGACGAAGAGGATGCGTTCCAGTTGCTCAATACGCATCTGCGTCTCCGCCAGATCCATTTTCCCGCGGAAGACGTCCGCAAGCTGGCGCGCCACAGCCAAGGCAACCCGTACCACCTGCTGCACCTGGCAGCCTGCGTTGCCAGCGGCGACGTGGCGAGCGTCCAGGACTGGATCGCCGATCAATCGCTCGATGTGCGGGATCTGTGGATGCAGCGTTACCGCAGCCTGCAACCCTTGTCGCGGACGATCCTGACGGGCTTGGCAACGGCCGGCGGACCGGTCCATGAAAGCCAATTGGCGGCGTTCTGCGGGCTGGAGGGTCCGCTCGAAGCGACGCTCGCGGAACTCCGGCGGGAACAGTTGGTGCACGACCGCGAGGAAAGCGTGCTCGATTACGAAATCAGCCATAACCGGATCGCCGAAGCGGTGATCCGCTCGCTGCCAGCGGACGAATTGGCGGCGGCGCATCGCCGCTGGGCCGAACACCTGATGGCCCTCTCCTCGGCGACCGTGCCCGCTGCCCGGATCGCCTGGCACCTGATCGCGTGCAGCGACTACGCCGCGGCGCTCCCCCACGCCGTCGAAGCCGCCGAGGAAGCGGAAGGCCGGTTCGCCTTTCGCGACGCCGGCGACTGGTACCTGCGGGTCGTCGCCCTGGCGTCGCCCGAGCAGCAACAAGCGTACCTCGAGAAAGCCGCCGCCTGTTACGTTACCGGGGGTCGGCATCGCGATGCGGCGGAGATGTTTCAACGCTTGGCCCACCGGACCAGGGGCGAGCAAGCCGACCGTTACCATGCCCAGGCCGCCGAACAATTCATTCGCGGCGGGGACGTCAAGGCCAGCCGACAAACGCTGATCATCCTCGCCCAACAGTTGCAGTTGCCGCAACCGAAGCCGTGGCAGGAAGCGATCCGCCAGATCGATGCCAACTTTGCCCGCCTTCGTCAGCAGGGCGGTTCCTTCCTGGACGAGCTCCACGGAGCACCGCGCGATGCCAGTGAGGCGCGCATCCGCACCTGCCTCGATCTCAGCCGCCCTTTGTCGATGTACGACAATCTTTACGCGACCGAACTGGCGACTTCGGCCATGCTGTCGCTGCAGCAGTTCGGCAGTTCCCGCGATCGACTTTATGGGGTGGCTACCTGCGTGGTCTTCGGATCGTATGACGCAGGTTGGTGGCGGCAGCACAGCGCGCGTCTCCTCCCGCAAGTGCGCGGGCAAGCCGAACAGCTCAACGATCCCGAAAGCCAGGCCCATGCCTGCTACGCGCTGGGCAATCACCACTGGCTGCAAGGGCAGTTCGCCGACGCCGTCGGTCCTCTGCAGGAAGCCTACGACCGCTATCGCAACGAATGCCAAGAGCGGGTGATCGATGCCGTGCAAACCCAGATGCTGGTCTTCTGGTCGCACTTCTTCCTGGGCTGCCTGGAAGAGCTGTCAGCCAACGCGGCGACCACTTTCCATGACGCCTGCGACCGCGATGACCTGTTCACGTTTCAAATCAGCGGACTGGCGTTTGCCGCTTCCGCCTGGTTGCTGCGAGACGATGTCGCGGGGTTGCGCAAACTGACCCGCAACAATCGGTCGTATTATCGCGGCGTCGGCATCCAGCTGTTCCATTGCTTCCAGATGTTCGGCAACGTGCTCCGCAAACTTTATCTCGGACAGCCCGCCGCGGCGGTCCGCCTGCTGGAGATCCACGCCCCGTCGCGCGAAGCAAGCGGGCTCACACGGATGCAATTGGGCCGCGTCTTCTGGAATTACTTAAGCGTGAATGCGACCATCCAACTGGCCGATCGCTGCCCGGCCGAAAGGCCGTACTGGCTGGCGGCGGCGGCCGAACAGTGTGAACAACTGGCGGCCGAGTCCCTCCCCTTCGCCCAAACCCTGGTCGCCCTCTTTCGGGGTCGACTCGCCGAGGCGGACGGCGATGAGGAGACGGCCCGGCAATGCTACCGGGATGCCCGCGATGGTGCCGAGCAACAGCAACTACGCCCCTTCGCCCTGGCGGCCGAAGACGGGATCACCCGCTTGCAGGCCTCCTGGCAGGCGGGGGAGCGAATCGATCAACTGCGGTGCTTTTTCCGGGCGGCGGGCGTGATCAATCCCCAGCGGTTCGAACGGCTCTACATCCCCCCGGTGGAATTCCTTCCCCAGTGAGCCTGCCGGCGTGCCGTCGGCGCCGCCGGCCCGCCGCACCTGCCCCCCCTTTGGGACGGCAGCCATCTTTTTCGGAAAAATCGCTCTTTCCTCTCAAGTCGCCTGGCGGGTAGCTTGGGCGCTATCCCGCACGGTTCGCCGACCCTTGGCGACCGACCATGCTGTGCGCCAATGATTGGCGACTGTAAAGATGACGGCCACGGAGGAGCCAGCCCCATGCTATTGGAACGGATCGAAATCGACGCCTCGGGCCATCGCGAGCGGATGCAGCTCGGCCCCTTCTCGCATCGCCTGAACGCGATCGACGGTCCCGACGGACGTGCCGAGCAGGCGATCCCGCAATTCGTGCGGGATCTGATGCTCGGCCAGGCTCCGCGTCCGTATTCCGAACAAGCAGGACGCGGCTGGGACACCGGCCGGCTGATCTGGGCCAACACCGGCGGCTTGCTCTACTGCCGCCGCGAAGCCGACGGGACCCGCCACGGGCGGCTGACCATCGACTTCGAACCGCGCGATCCGCAGTTCCCCGCCAGTCGCGAAGCGTACCGCCGCCAACTCGCCCACCTGCCGGCGGCGATGATCGATTGGGTCGTGACCGCGGTGGAACCGCGAGCCCTCCCTCAAGCACTCGCCGCCCTCACCGCCGCGGGCCTCGACACCCAGCGGGTTCCCTTTCAGGGTTCCTCGGAGGACGAGTGGCAGCGGCTTCAGACGCGGGTCGCCGAATTGGACCGCTGGCTGAACGAAACCCGCCGGGAAGAAACGACCACCGACCAGCTGCAACGGCGCCGGCGTTCGCTCCAAGCGGAACTGGAACGCTGGGAACGGTCCGCCCTGCAACCTTCGCCCGATGAACAACGCGAAAACCGTCGGCGGACGCTCCGCCAACAGGAAACGGATCTCGCGAACGAAGCGACGCGACTCCGTCTCCAGGAAGCCGAACTGCGGCGCTCGCTGGCTCGTTGGCAATCCCAGCTGCAACGGCTCCGGGACGACGTCGAAACGATGACGCCCCAAGTGGCCGTCGCCGAAGTCCACCGGCAGCGTCTGCAAGATCTCGACGGGCAATTGATCCGCTGGCGGGAAACGCTCCGCGAAGTCCGGATGCTCCGCACGCGTCTCACCCAGTTGTCGATCGCCGATCCAGCCTCGCCTGCGTCCTCGACGCCCTCGGAGGAAACCGGCAGCCCGCTGCAGCAACTCGAAGCCCGCCTCGAATCGGCGCACCGTCAGATCGATTGGCTGGCCGACCGTTACGCCGTCGATCCGCCGGCGTCCCTGGCCGCCTCCCCCTGGGAACGAGCCCCCGAGCCATCCTCCCCGCGGCCGAGGGAGCCGGAGCACGACTTTGTCGGGCAGTTGCAGGGGGTCAAGTCGGAACTGGTCCGTCTCTACGACAGCCTGCAGCCGACCGCGACCACCCCGGCGGAAACGGCCGATCGGCCGCTCGATCAACTCCGCCGCTGCGAAATCGAATTGCTCGGTTCGATGGAACACTTGATCCGGCACCGCCAGTCGATGCTGCGGCAGATCGCCACGGAGCACCAGATTCCGCTCGCGCAGATGACCGCCGCTTTCGGCGATTGGTACCAGTGCCAGGACCACCCGCACCTCTACGATTGGTTGCTCAGCAGTGGTGCTCCCGCGCGGCGGGCCCACAGTCCGGCACGCCAAGCGGAAATCGCGCCTTTGGAAACGCAGCGGCGTGACGCCGAAGAGGAGCTCGACCACACCGTCAACCGGCTGGAGAATTGCCTGGCAGAACGACGGTCGGTGCAGCACGAATTGGAACAACTTCCCGCTTCCCGCTCCGAGCGCCCCGACCCAAGGCGGGGCCGCGAACTCCGCGCCGAGTTGCGTGAGCTCGAAACCCAACTGGAGCGGGGGGTCGAAGCCGAACGTCTCGAAGCCGAACGGAACGATTGCCTGACGCGTCTGGAGCGGCTCCGCCGGCAGCAGCGAACCGAACCTTATCTTCCCCAGCGCGCCAGCCGTTGGCTGAGCCGCTTGAGCGGCGGCGCGCTGCAGCAGATCGATTGGGATCCCGAAGCGATCCGGCGGGAAGCCGCGCTCCGAGCGGGGCAGGAAGGGGCCTTCGCGGGGACGCAGCGCCAGGCGATCCGGGTGGACGGGCAAGCGGCCACCGAACTCTCGCCCCCTTCGCTCGAACTCGCCACGTTGGCGGTCCGGATGGCCGCCGCCGATGCGTTGGCCGGTCGCGGCCAAGCGATCCCGCTGCTGATCGTGCCTCCGCGTGCCCTCCTGACCGGCTCGTTACCCACTGGCAGGTCGGAAGAAGATCGCGACAGCTTCTCTGCCAGCCTCCGTTTCCCGCCGGAAAGGCCGTTTTCGTCCTGGCTGGACGCGGTGATCGAATTCGCCGAGTCCGGACAGCAGACGCTGGTCTTGACCGCCGAACCAGGGCTGGTCGAACAGCTCGTGCGTGCCGGGGCGACGCGTCATTCCCTGGGCTCTCCGCAACCGAGCCCGCAACGATCGTATTACGCGTTTCGTTCGCGGGGAGGGGAACCGACGGCGCCTGCGGTCTCCGATCCCCTCGGGCAAGCCAATCGCGACCTCGATACCGCCTGGCGGGAAACCTACGGCAGCGGCGAACAACCCGATCCGGTGGCCGGCTTGGCGGAAGTCGACCTCGCCCCGAGCAGCGACCGCTCGAGGACACGACTGTACGACGATATCACCACCTCCAACCGTGTCGCTTCCCAGGAACGGCAGGAAACGAAGCAGAGTCCTTTTTTCCTCACCCACGACAGTCCTGTGGAGCAGGCTCCCTCGGTCGATGCGGTGGCGGCCGCCCGCCTGCGAAGCGCCGGCATCACCCGCGTCGGCCAGCTCCTTTCGGCCGATGCCCAAGACCTTTCCCAGGTCCTGGGACTGGCCGATATCTCGGCCGCTGCGGTCCGTCGTTGGCAATACGAAGCCGAACTCGTTTGCCGTGTCCCGCAACTCCGTGGCTTTGATGCCCGGGTGCTGGTCGGCTGCGGCATCACCGACCCCCGTCAGTTGGCGGCGATGCACCCTGGACTGTTGCTGGAAAAGGTCGAAGCCTTCCTGGCCACCGATCGGGGACGCCGGATCCTCCGCAGCGGCAGCAGCTACGAGCTGTCTCGGATCACCAGCTGGATCGCGGCGGCCAACCGCTCGGTCGCCCGCAGCCAACGTCACGGTCGGCGTGGCGACGCGGATCGCCCGCGGACCGCCGTCCTCGATCCGCACGATGCGATCCACGAACCGAGCCAGCCCGCCTCTCGCTCGCGTGAGCGTGCCCGCTCGGAGCGCTCGCCGCGTCCTCGCGAACCGCAAAGCACCAGTCCCTCGGCGACTCGGAACGGCCCCACGAGCGACGCGGATCGCCCCGCCTCTCCGTCGAAGGCGACGCCGTGGCGGTTCTATTTGGAACGTCAAAGTCCGATTGTCGACGCCCCCTCGATCGGTCCGCGGACGGCCGACAAGCTGGAAAAGATCGGTTACTACGCCGTGCACGACCTCCTGCAAGCCGACGCGGACGAACTGGCCGAAAGCTTGGGGCATCGCCGTGTCGATGGCGATGCTGCTGGAGAAGGGCGGGGCGTACATCCGCACCACGCTGGACAGCGACCTGCTCGCCAGCCAGCTGGATCCCGCCGAGGTCGGCCTCGTGCTGGAGGCCGGCGGCCGGCAGATGCTGGTGGCGATGGCCCCGGTCCTCGGCGTGATCACCCTCGCCGGGGCGATCGGCCACCT
>CAYNVI010000020.1:0-19110 GCA_964400585.1 uncultured Pirellulaceae bacterium
GTTTCCAACGCATAGCCTGCCGGATCGGGAACCCCATAGCCGATGATCGAATCGGCCAGGCCGGGATGTTCACGCCTCAAACCGGGGACCGACTGTTGGGTGTTCAGCAAATCTTCCAGATCACGGCGAACCGCCTGCGTCAGCGTGGCCACGTCGTACCAGCGATCGCTGTCCGATCCCCCCGCGCTGAGGTCGGCAAGTCGATTGAACACCGACGGCAGCAGGCAGGGTTCGTGGCGTGGCATGGCCCATCCTTTGAAAAAGGCGCCCCCGTGCGGAAACCAACCTGCACGCCGGGAGCATGCGGGTTGGCCGGAGAAAATCGCGGCGGGTCGCGGTGTGCTGCGGATCGCGGTGTTTAGCAGCAGCTCATAAAAGCAAGTTACTGTCCAGCTAGGCTTTTTCAGAAAGCCGCCCCTGATCCTTTCCTTCTCCCCCGCAATTCGCTGCGCGGCAGGGGAGAGGGACATCGCGGCGTCGCGACGCGACCCGTTTTTCAGTTTTCTGACAAAGCCTCGCGCCAAAAACCGCTTCAATGACCGATCCCCCCGTGAAAAAACGGGGGTTGGATCGAGACGGGGCGCGCTCGTTAGACGCGTTTGTTCTTCTTCAGGTCGTAACCACCGGTCTTGGCGGAATTCAACGATCCGTCATTCTTCTGCGGGTGGTATTCCCATTTGATCTTGCCGAAGTTCAAGCTGACCTCTTCGACCGGATGTCCGTCGACGTAGTTGCCTTCGTCGACCTGGCCGCTGCCGCCATTGATATGGCAGGACGCGACGATCACGTCTTCCATCGTGACCTTGTAGTAATCCTTCTGTCCGCCACCCGCTTTGCGGCAGGTGAAGGTCGCGTCCTTGATGTGCTTGCCTTCGGCACACGACTGCATCAGGGCAGGCGAAGCGCTGCTGAGGAAAGTGCGGAATTTGAAATTGTCCATTTTCACTTTACCGCCACCACCGCCGCCGCCTTGGGCGAAGCTGCTGGATTGCTGTTCGCTCCATTCGAAATCGATGATCTCCAGCTCGTCCTTGTGCTTTTCGTCCTCGGATTCGCCTTTGATGCCGTCAATTTTCAAGAAGTAGTCAACTGCCATGATCGTTTATCCTTTTGTGATGAACCTGTGCAATGCAATGGGGAAAAAGAGAGGGTGGGATCGAGCGGTGGGTTAGCCCTGTTTGGGGACTTCGGCAACCAGCCGCATCGAGGCTCCCAGGGTTTCCATCTGGAAGTGCGGGCGAAGGTAGGCAACCGCTTCGTACCAGCCGGGACGTCCCGGGATTTCGGCGACTTCGACGCGAGCTTCGCTGAGCGGCCGTTCGGCCTTGGTCTCATCCCCGGCGGTCGTCGGATCGCAGACGTAGTTGCTGATCCAGTCGTTCAACCACTCTTGGCACTCGCTGCACTCCATCGAAGAGCCGATCTTGTCGCGGGCCATCACCTTCAAGTAGTGGGCAAAGCGGCTGACGCACATCAAATAGTTCACCTTGGCCGACAATTCCGCATTGGCGTTGGCGTCTTCTTCGAAGTAGGTCTTCGGCTTCTGGCAGCTTTGAGCCCCCAGGAACGCGGCGAAATCGGTGTTCTTGGCATGCAGCAGCGGCAGGAACCCGAGGTTCGACAGTTCGAACTCGCGACGATCGGTGATCGCGATTTCGGTCGGGCATTTCATCGCCACATCGCCATCGTCGGTGGGGAAGGTGTGGACCGGCAGTCCTTCCACCTTCCCGCCGCCTTCGACACCCCGGGTCTGGGCGAACCAGCCGTGTTTGGCAAAGGCGTCGGTGACCCGCGTGGCGTAAGCCCAGGCCGCGTTCATCCAGAGGTATTGCCGATGGTCGGTGCCGTCGACGGTTTCTTCAAAGTTGAAGGATTCGACCTTCTTGAAGTCTTCGCCGAAGGGCAGGCGTCCCAACACATTGGGCAGGGTCAAGGCGACGTAGCGGCTGTCTTCACTTTCGCGGAAGCTGCGCCAGGAAGCGTATTCGGCACCTTGGAAGATTTTCGCCAAGTCACGCGGTCCGCCCAGTTCGGTGAAGCGTTCCATGTTGAACATGTTCGGATCGGCGCCCGCGACGAAGGGCGCGTGAGCGGCCGCGGCGCAGTTGCTGATCAAGCGGAGCAAGTTGACGTCATCGGCGGTCCGGCCGAAGTGATAATCGCCCACCAGCATGCCGTAAGGTTCACCACCGAGCTGGCCGTACTCTTCTTCGTAACACTTGCGGAAGAGGGTGCTCTGATCGAACTCGACCGCTTTCTCGAGATCCTTCTGCAGCTCGGCCTTGCTGGCGTTGAGCACGCGGATTTTTTGCGTGGTCCCGGTTTCGGTGTTGTGCGTCAGGTAGTGCAACCCGCGCCAGGTACCTTCCAGACGCTGAAACTCTTCGCAGTGCATCACTTCGCTGAGCTGCTGCGACAATTTGTGGTCGAGTTCAGCGATCCAGCTGTTGATCGTGGTGACGATGTCTTTGCTGACCGTCTGCTCGCCATCCATGACCTTCCGCACGAATTGTTCGATGTAGGTCTGGTTGCGTTCCCGTTCGCTGCTGTCGAGCGCACGGGTTTCATCAAGAATCTGATCCATCAGCGACAGTTCGGCGACCGCCGCACCGCCATTCGTTTCGGTTTCGGTTGAACTCATGGAAAGCTCCGGAAGGGTGTGAAATGGGACGAGAAAAAGGGAGGGAAAAAGGGACGGGCTGCGCTACTTGGTGTCGTCGCCTTCGACGCCCAAATCGTTGGCCAGGGTGCTGGCTGCTTCGCTGCTTTCCAACACCTCGGTCAACAGCGATTCCAGGCGATCGTTGCCTTCCAACTTGCCCAGCAGGTTGGACAATCGCGTCCGCATTTCCAACAGTTCACGGAGGGCGGGAACCTGCCGCGCCACCTGTTCGGGCTCGAAGTCTTCGAGCGAGCTGAAACGGAGATCGACCGACAGCTGCGAATCGTCATCGGCCAGTTTGTTGTCGACCCGAGCGGCCACCCGCGGGTTGCTTTTGGCCAGCACGTCATCGAAGTTATCGCGATCGACCGGCACGAACTTGCGTTCCTTCAACGGCGGATTCTTTTCGGCGGGCTGCCCCGACAGGTCGGCCATCACTCCCACGACGAAGGGAAGTTCTTTCTGTTCGGTCGCGTCCCCGGTATCGACGTCGTAGGTGACCTGGACGCGCGGACGGCGGACGCGATCCAGGGTGTGTTGCAAGCTGTCAGTCATCGTGAGCTCCCCAAAGAGAAAGCGAGGTAATCAGGTGCCCGACGCCGGATGCGTCTGTGGGGCGAAAGTCGTCATTCAGTTGTCGGCCGCAGGGCCCGCCAAGCGGTCGCCGGACAACCCTAGCTCGCGAGTAAACATCGAGAGGGTCGATTCGTCCAAAATCAGCCGTCCCATCAACTCGGGGAAGGGCAGCTGCCCCAAGCCGATGGCCCGCTGGATCATGTAGGGAATGGGGCTGTGCGGTTCGATCCGCTGCAACTGTTCAGCTGCCTGACGAAGTTGTTCGTAGGCCTCGGCGCGGAGCTGCTGTGCCTGGTCGACCATCACCGCCGGGTTGTCAGCCTGCGTCCTCGGCGACGCCCCCGGCATCGCCACGGGGGCGGGTGCCTCCTCGCCGGCGTCCTCGTCCACGCCGGAGAGCTCGGCACGGTCGGCCAACTGACTCTGGAAAACCTGATCGAACCACTGACGGAGGATCTCCAGCGAGTCCTGAAGGTGCGCGAAGGTGGGCGCGTACTCCCCGAGACGGCTGAGCATTTGCTCCTGAAATTCGCTGAGGGCGGCCCGCGTCTGATCGAGTTCTTGGGACAATTCGGCCGCCTCGCTGACGCTGACTTGGCGGAGCACGCCGGCCACGTCCTCGGGCGTCGAGCTGGCGGTCGTCTGGGTCGCGGCGAGCAGGCTGATCGTCGGCTGTTGGCGGGGCAGCAGCGGCAAAGCTCGGATCTCGGCCGGCAACTGCGGGCCGCGACTCGGGTCATCCAGGAGGTTCTCCAGCATCGAGCTGCGGGCGTCGGGTTCGTCGGGATCGAGCTCCGGCGCGAGCGTCTCCCAGTACGTTTCACACAACCGCTGCAACAGGGAAAACCCGTCGCGGAGGCCGGCCAGGCCCCACTGCTGCATGGCGGCTTCGGTGAGGTGACAGGCGACCCGCAAATCTTTCGTCTGCTCGCGGAGGGCGGTGGCCGCGGTGTGGAGGATCGCTGCCCAGTCGATCGTCCGCGCCGCGTGCCCCGTCTCCGGATCGTCCGGGTTCGACGAGCGCGGGGGATTGCGGAGTTCCGCCAGGGCGGTCCGCACCCCGCGGCGGTAGGCGCGTGGATCCCCGCCCGGCTGGTCACCGGGAATCGGCTGAAGCAGGGCGTCGATATCGAACGTCGTGCGACTGTCGACAGGCATCAGAGATTCTCAACAGGAGCGGTGGCGGATACGTCAAGCGAGCCCGCAGGGGCTTACTCGTCTGGGCAACGCTAGGTTGCGAAACGGGGGGAGGCCACGAACCGGTGGAAAACGGGGGCAGCTTTCGGAACGGATCGCGGCGGCCTGAAAAACAGGCGGGCTTTTTCAGACCGCCCCAGCGATCGTGTCCTAACTTTCAACGAACCGCTGGTCCCTGCCCCCTCCCTCGAGTTGACGTGAAGGCCTCCGCATGCGTCCTGAAACCGCCGCCCTGGTCGATCCCGTCTTCAACCGTGCCTGTGCCCTCCGGGCTGCGCTCGCCGACACGACCGCCGCCAGCCCTGCCGGGATGCGGCTGATCGCGCAAGCTCGCACGGAGCTGACCAAAATGCTCGCCCGCGTGCAAAACGCGGAGATCGCCGAGGGAGTCGCGACCGGCGGCGATTACCTGGGTATCGGCTATCCGCTCACCTGCTGGATCGACGAACTGATGACCGAGGACCTGCAGAGCGGTGCCGTGTGGAATGAAAACAAGCTCGAAGGTGAACTCTACGGCAGCAACGATCGGGCTTGGATGTTTTGGCGACAGGCGGAACTGGCGGAAACGCTGGGGCGTGAAGAAACGCTGGCCGTCTGCTACCTCTGCGTCAGCCTTGGATTCACCGGGACACGGCGGAACGACCCGCCGCAGTTGCTGGCCTGGATGCATCGGATGCGAGTCCGACTGGGGCTGGTCCCCGAATTGAAGCTGCCGTTTGCCCACGACCTGGCGCCGGCCACCGACGCGCCGCCGCTGCGGGGGGCCGCCCGTCTGCAGCGGGCCAGCACCGTCGGTTGGGTCGCCTCGGTCGTGTTGCTTCCGCTGCTTTCCTTCCTGGCGGTGCACGCTTGGGTTCGCTGATGTTTCCTTCCTGAAAGCTGCCGCTTCCATGATCAAACTGTTTCAATCCGCTGTTCGGCAGGTGCTCGCTGCACTGCTCGCCGTCGTCGCCCCGCTGACCGCCTTGCGTCGCGCCGACGACCGCTGGGCCGCCTGGAGGATCTGGGGCATCCACCTGTTGGCGGTCGCTGCCGGGCTGGTCGGTTTAAGCTACCTGCAGTGGCGTTGGGAACTCGACTCCTTCGTCCGCACCTCGCTGCCGCTGCTGCGGATCGTCTGGCTGCCGCTGGTCGGTGGACTCGCCTATGCCCTGGCGTGGTCGAGCTGGTCGGTTGCCCGCACGCTCCAGATGCCGGCGACGCATGCCGACGATGGCGAGGTCGTCGCCTCCTGGCACGAGGCGGTCGATCGGCTTTCGCGAGCGGGGATCGATCTCCAGAAAACCCCGCTCTATTTGATCCTCGGTCGTCCCACCGGTGGGATCCGCGATTTCTTTCGCGCCGCCCACACCGACTTGATGGTGCTTCCCAGCGCCGAAGAGAGCGGTGAACTGGTGCAGGTTTGCGGCAACCAGGATGCCGTCTACGTCTGCTGCCGGGAAGCTTCGTTGCTGCACGACTTCAGTCGCCGGGCGGCGGAACAACGCCAGCAGGTTCAGCAACGCCGGCAACAACAACGATCGCGGGCCTTACGGGAACCGGCCCATGCCTGGGCGCGGGCCCCCGAAGCGGCGCTCGCCACCGCGGCCGCATCCTCGCTGGGTACCCCTGTCGCCGCGTCCGGGCCTGCCGCCCCCAGCGGGCCATCGGCTCCGGTCGCTTCTCCCGCACCGCCCGCCGCCTCGGCAGGCGGCCCGCAGCGCACCGCCACCGCCGCGGAGGATCCGTCGACGATCGAGCGGCTCGACGAGACCTTCGATCAACTCGAATCACTGACCGATCACGAGCAGGGACCCGCCGGCGAACAGCAGGTGCTGCAACCGCGACCGACGCGGGATCCGTTGACCTTTCTGGAGCAAGTCGACGCCGACACGCGGTTGACGCGTCTGGCAGCCCTCTGCCGGGGCATCGCTGAAAGCCGTCGCCCGTACTGCCCGCTGAACGGCGTCCTCGTGATGATCCCGCTCGACGCCGCCGACCGTCTGGAAACCGCGGATCATGTCGGCATGTGCATCGAACGCGACCTGGAAACGGTCGCCACCGCCAGCGAGTCGACCCTGTCGGCTCAGGTGATCCTGACCGACCTCGACCAGTGCGCCGGCGGTCAAGCGTTCCTCGATCGCTTCCCCGAAGCCCAGCGTCATCGCCGCTTGGGAGCCGCGCTTCCGGCGACGCCGAGCAGCGAGCCCGAGGCGGCTCCGCAGGCAATCGACCAAACGCTGGCCTGGATCTGCCACGACCTGATTCCGCCCCTCGGTTATCGCCTGATGGATCGCGAGGTGGACGAGCCCACCAATGACCACCACCTCTGCCAAACCAACCAACAAGTCCATCATTTCCTCGATGGGATGCGGGATCGCTGCCAGCCGCTTTCGCGGATGCTCCGCCGGGCGATCGTCGCGGCGGCCGGACGCGTCCGTTTTCGTGGCTGCTACCTCGCCGCCACCGGGGGCGGCGGACTGAAGCAACAGGGCTTCTGCGAAGGGCTGCTGCCGGTGGTCCTGCAACTGCAAAACGAAGTCCAGTGGAGTGCGGTTCGCCGGCTGCGGGATCGCTGGCAACGGCGCGCTGCGTGGGCGACCTACGCCGCGGTCAGCGTGGCCTCGCTGACCACGCTGACGCTCCTGCTGAATTGGCATTTCTCCCGCTAGCCGCCCTCGCATTTCCCTGCCGGCCCCCCCCCTCGCGTTCCCCTTTCCTCGTCTTACGGTGATTCATCATGGCCTCCCTGCAACTCAAGTCGCTGGTCGGAAAGCTCAACGACACCACCCGCCGGACGCTGGAAAGCGCCGCCGGGCTTTGCCTGTCGCAGACGCACTACCACGTCGAAATCGAACATTGGCTCGCCAAGCTCAATGAAGAGGACGACAGCGATCTGATCGGCTTGCTGCGACACTTCGAGCTGGATCGCGGTCGTTTCCAAGCGGTTGTGGAAGGGGTCCTCCGCAAGATGCGGACCGGCAACGGGCGGGCGCCGGGTCTGGGCACGCAGACGGTGGAGTTGATTCAGGCCGCCTGGCTGCTCGCTTCGGTCCAATACGGCGCCGGGCAAGTTCGTTCGGGGCATCTGTTGGCGGCCTTGATCCGCGATCCGCTGCACTTCGACGTCGGCGCCCCGCTGGCGCGGTTGCTGGAACCGATTTCGGCCGACGCGATCACCGATTGCCTCCCCGCGGTGACAAAGCAAAGCGTGGAAGCCCGGACCGCCTTGCCGCCGGGCAGCTTGGGGGCGGAGACCGCAGAGGACGCCTCGGGCGACCGCGGCGCAAACGCTGGCACCCAAACGCCCCACCTCGATCGCTACACGCTCGACATGACGGCGCAGGCGCGAGCAGGTCGCATCGATCCGGTGCTCGGTCGCGACGCGGAAATCCGCCAGCTGATGGATATCTTGATGCGGCGACGGCAAAACAATCCGATCCTCACCGGGGAACCGGGGGTCGGCAAGACGGCCGTCGTGGAAGGATTCGCTTTGAAGATCGCCGCCGGCGATGTCCCCCCCGCCTTGCAAGACGTCACCCTGCGGGCCCTCGACCTGGGACAGCTCGAAGCGGGCGCCGGCGTGAAGGGGGAATTTGAAAATCGCCTGAAAGGGCTCTTGAAGGAAGTCCAAGCGAGCCCGACGCCGATCGTGTTGATGATCGACGAAGCCCACACCGTGATCGGGGCCGGCGGCGACGCGGGGGGTTCGGATGCGGCGAACCTACTGAAGCCCGCCCTCGCTCGCGGAGAACTTCGCACGATCGCCGCGACCACTTGGTCGGAATATAAGAAGTACTTTGAAAAAGACGCGGCCCTGACCCGCCGCTTCCAGGTCGTCAAGGTGGAAGAACCGAGCCGGCCGGTCGCCCAGACCATGCTGCGTGGGGTCGCCGCCAAATTGGAACAGCACCACGGCGTGCGGATTTTGGATGAAGCGATCGAAGCGGCCGTCCGCCTTTCCAGCCGCTACATCAGCGGGCGGCAATTGCCCGACAAGGCAGTCAGCGTCCTCGATACCGCCTGTGCGCGGATCGCGATCAGCCATAACAGCACGCCGGGACCGATCGAAGATGCCCGTGACCGTTGCCAACAGATCCGTTGCCGCAGCGAACGGCTGCGGGACGAGGAACGCTGGGGGGGCGACCATCACGACGCGTTACAGCAAGCCGAAGTCGCACTGGCCACCGCCGCCACCGAACTGGCCCAGTTGGAAACGCAGTGGCAGCGGGAACAGGCGTGCGTGGCCGAGATTTTGACCCAGAAAGCCGCCTTGCGGGATGGCCCGGAGGCCGCCACGGAAGAAGCTGCCGAGCCGGCGGAGACGGCCCTCGCCGACCCGCCCGCTTCGCCGGCGGGCAGCGACCAAGCGACAGCCGGCGACGTCCAGGCAGCCCGCGCCGCCCTGGCCGCGGCCGAAGCGGACCTGCGTGCGGCCCAGGGGGAACAGCCCTTGATGTACGTCGATGTCGATCCCCAAGCGGTGGCCGCCACGATCTCGGCCTGGACCGGGATCCCGCTCGGCCGCATGAACACCGACCAGACGACCGCGGTCTTGCAGTTGCAAAGCCGCTTGGAAGCTTCCGTCGTCGGGCAATCGGATGCCCTCGATGAAATCGCCCGCCACATTCGATCGTCGCGCGCCGGACTGGGCGACCCGCACAAACCGATCGGCGTCTTCTTGCTGGCCGGAACCTCCGGCGTCGGCAAGACCGAGACCGCGTTGGCCCTCGCCGACACGCTCTATGGCGGCCAACAGCACCTCACCACGATCAACATGTCGGAGTTCAAGGAAGAGCACAAAGTCTCGCTGTTGATGGGGTCGCCTCCCGGCTACGTCGGCTACGGCGAAGGAGGCGTGTTGACCGAGGCGGTCCGCCGCAAACCGTACTCGGTCGTCCTCCTCGATGAGCTCGAGAAAGCCCACGCGGGCGTGCAAGATGTGTTCTACCAGGTCTTCGACAAAGGGGAGATGAAGGATGGGCAAGGACGCGACATCGATTTTAAAAACACCGTCGTGATCATCACGACCAACGCCGGCACCGACCTGATCGCCGAGCGTTGTCGCGATGGCGTCCGCCCGCCGATCGAGGAACTGAAGGCGGCCCTGCATGAAGAGCTGCTGAAGTATTTCAAGCCAGCCTTCTTGGGCCGTCTCACCGTGCTGCCGTACTTCCCGCTGGAAACGGATGTGCTCGAACGCATCACCCGCTTGAAGCTCGCCAAGGTCGTCGACCGCACGGCCGCGAATCATCGCGCCGAATTGGTCTTCACCGATCGCTTGGTCCATCAGTTGGCCTGCCGCTGCGTGGAAGTCGACACCGGCGCCCGCAAGGTCGACCAAATCCTCGAGCAACACCTGCTGCCGGAACTGGCGGCCCAATTGCTGGCCCGCCAGATCGAAGGAACGGCGGTCACGCGGATCGTCGCCGACTGGGACGCGGAAACGGGGTTCTGCTACACCTTCGAAACGGACAACGGGCCCGCGGAGGCGAAGCCCGAGACGGCCGGGGAAACCGAGCAGGCCACAGCGGTCGCGTCCCCGGCCGCCGCGACCGTTCCCAACCTCCCGCTGGTTCCGACCGGTCCGCTGCAGGCCATCCCGGAAGCGTAAGCAACTTCCAGGGGATCAGAAAGCATCCGCGGCATCTTGCGGTGCGCGGCGAGGCAGACGGATCCTCAGCAGCATCCCCGGGAGCGGCTCTCCGGAAAGCGGGGGTCGCGCCGCGCAGCGTTCGGGTTGGGCCTCGCTCGTCTCACGCAACAGCGGAGCGGGAGCGGATGCGGAAGGCGCGGGCGAAGCCGCCAGGTCCTGCGAGGGGAGCGGTTCGCCCACCTCGATCGTGCCGCCGTGGGCTTCGATGATCCGTTGGACGATCGACATCCCCAGCCCCGTGCCGGAGCTTTTGGTCGTGTAAAACGGCTCGAAGATCTTCCGGTGCTGCTCGCCGGTCAGCCCCGGCCCGTTGTCGGTGATGGTGAGCTGCAGCACGGTCGGTGCCGGTGCGGCCAACCGTAACGAAACCTGCAAACCGGCCGTCCGGGCGGCCCGGGCATTTTCAAACAGGTTCCAAAAAACTTGTTCGATCCGGAGCGGGTCGATCCGAGCGACCGGCGGGTCGACCTCCACGACCTCGCGGAACTGCATCTCCTGTTCGGGATGGCGCTGCTGGAGCTGTTGCCAGACGCGACGCCAGATTCGCGGCAAGGCGACTTGCTCGCGCTGCAGGTGAATCGGGGCGGCGAACGAACGCACCTCTTCCAGCAGGTCGTGCAAGTCATCGGTGGCCCGCTGGATCAATCCCAGGTCGCGATGCTGCGCGGGCGTCTTCCCGAGTTCCAGCCCTAACATCTCCAGGCCGGCCTGAATCCGCTGCAAGGCATTGCGGCTTTCATGCGCCAAACCGGTGATCGTCTGACCGATCGCCGCCAACCGCTCCGCTTGCAACACGCGGGACTGGGCCCGCAGCAGTCCGGTGAGCTCGGTTCCCACCGCCAACACCGCGTGCCGCTGCCCGTTGGCGTCCCGCAACGGGGTCAACGACCAACGCACTTCCTGGAGCTCTCCCCGCTGCGTCACGATCGCCTGGATCATCTCGCACCGCCCCGGTGGTTCGCCCCCTGTCGGATCTTCCGCCAGGGTCGGTTCCAACGAGCCCAGGAACCGCTTCCGGACCCTCCTCGGCTGCGGCCCGGTGATGCACAGCTGAAACCAATCGCGGCCGACGACGTCGGCAAGCGACCAGCCGGCCAGCCGCCCGAAGGCGGGATTGAAGCGGACGATCCGGCCCGCCCGATCGAGGACCAAGTTCAACACCTCGGGGGTCGCGAAGAGCGCGCCGCGGTGCAGGGCTTCCTCGGATATGGCCTCCTCGGACCTGGTTGCCCCGGAGGCGAAGATCGGTTCACGGTTCATGGCTCCTCCTGACATACCTGGCTCCCCCTGACATACCTGGCTCCCCCTGACATACCTGGCTCCCCCTGACATATCTGGCTCCTCCTGACATGGAAGGCTCCCCCTGACGTGCATGGCTCTTCTGACCTGCTGCCGCCGAACGCTGCTTCATGTGCGGACACGCACTGACTGTGCGAATACGCACGGCCTATTCGCTCCACACAGCCCGGCAGCCGTCTGTTCAGCGTGGCAGAGTGATCGGATGGTGTTGCTAGCGGATTGCTATCCAATTGGCGTGCCAAACCGTGGGGCTCGTTTGCCCGGAATCCTTGGGGACACTCGATAGGCCCTTTCGGGGGGATAGCGGCACGTGATTCGCTAGCACCTGATTCGCTAGCACGTGGTCGACTGAGACATCACGGGCTAAGAGCCTATCCGGAAACCAGCCAACTGGCCGCGCAGCGGCTCCTTGCGTTCCCTCTCGCCCCGCGCAGCGGGGGAGAGGGGTAGGGTGAGGAGGTTTCCGGAGAGGCACTAACACGTCAACGACGGGCTAGCGGCCGAGTGGTCGCGCGTCCCTCCCTACCCAGGCGGGCGACGGCTGATTCGCTTGCGCAGAGGCTGTCGGGGGGAGGTACACTGAGCCCGAGTGCTGCATCACTCCTTGAGACGAAGCTCATGGCGGACGTACCGATCGACCTATTGATGGTCGAGGACGACGACGATTTTCGCGAAACCTGCGCCCGTTGGCTGGAGCGGAAGGGGCATCACGTCACGGCGGTCTCCAATGGCGCCGAAGCGGTCGGGCTGTGCGAGACGCGCTCCTTCGACGTCGCGATCTTCGACATGAACATGCCGGCGATGTCGGGACTGGAGTTGCTGCAGCGGATCGGCCGCGTCAAAGGGGAGATGGAAGTGATCATCCTCACCGGCCAGGGGACGATCGAGTCGGCGGTCTCGGCGATGAAACTGGGAGCCTGTGATTACTTGACCAAGCCGTGTGCGCTGGGCGACCTCGAGCATCACTGCGTGCTCGCCCGTGACCGAGGGCGGCTACGGAAAGAGAATCGTCAACTGAAAGCATTGATTTCGCGGGAACGCCCCCCCCAGCCCTTGATCGGCGAGTCGTCTTCGATGCGGGAGTTGGCGGAACTGATTGAACGGATCGCCCCGACCGACAAACCGGTCTTGATCCAAGGAGAAAGCGGGACCGGCAAGGAAGTGGTCGCCCGCTCGATCCAACAGCGCAGCCGCCTCCGCGACCAACCCTTCGTCACGATCAACTGTGCCGCCTTGCCCGAACAGTTGGTCGAAAGCGAACTGTTCGGACACCAAAAAGGGGCGTTCACCGGCGCCACCGTCGAGAAACTGGGATTGTTTGAGATCGCCGACGGAGGCACCCTATTCATCGACGAGATCGGCGAGTTGCCCCTACCGTTGCAGCCCAAGCTGCTGCGGGTGCTCGAAGACGGTTCGCTGCGGCGGATCGGATCTCACAAGGAGCGAGTCGTGCGCGTCCGGATCATCGCCGCGACCAACCGCGATCTCAGTGAGGAAGTGCGAGGAGGACGCTTTCGGGAGGACCTCTTCTACCGCATCAATGTCCTCTCGCTGTACCTCCCCCCACTCCGCGACCGGCCTGGGGATATCGATCAGCTGATCGCGCACTACCTCCCGTCGCACTGGCATCTCGACCCGCAAGCACGGCAAGCGCTCCAGCGGTATCCCTGGCCGGGCAACGTGCGGCAGCTGATCAACGTCCTGCAGCGTGCCACGATCCTGGGGGATGGGCAGGAATTGACCCTGGAGGACCTTCCCGTGGAGATCGCCCAATACGGCTTGCCGCCCGGCGGCACCGCGGCGGCCCCTGCGGCCGCGGGCGCTTCGCCCCCTCCCTCGGTCGCCGAGACGGACGTGGCTACCCCTGATTCGTCGACGAAGCTGGATGACATCGCCAAAGCCCACGTCCTGGAAGTCCTGGCCCGCGAGCAAGGCAATAAGGCCCGCGCCGCCCGCAAGCTGGGGATTCACCGCCGCAAGCTGTATCGGCTGCTGGAGCGTTTCGAGCGGGAAGCGGTCGACCGCAACACGTCGGCTTCGCCTTAGCTGGACAACAGGGGCGCTGGCCCGCTAGCGGCGCTCGGTCGCGGTCGGGCCGGGCGGGGGGAGTTCGACGGTCGTCATCACCTGGATCGCCTCGGGGCCCCCGGCCAGTTGGAGATCGATCTGCCATAAGCCGGCTTCGGGCAGGGGGACGAGGGCCTGGTACTGTCCGTCACCCACCGCGGACAACTGCAACGGAGCGACGTCGCCGGCGCGGGCGTGCCGGTAGTAGCGTCCTGCCACGCGGAGACCATCGACCGGACGTCCTTTCTGATCCCTGACCCGCAGCCGGACGGCGCGTCGCCCCCGCCCATCGGCCCCCTGCGTCACCGTCAGTTCGGTCTTCCAACCCAACCGGGTGATCGCCCCTCGGCTCCGCTTTGTCGCATCCCAATCGAGCGCGGCCGCATGGTAATTGGGGATCACGGCGACCGACGGATCGCTCGTGGCCAGGCTGATCGCCACGCCGCCGACGACCAACTGCAATCCCAGCAGCCCGACGACCAGGGAAACCCAAAACCGTTTGGCGCGGCGTTCGGCCCGCAGCTGATGTTCGTTCATCGAAAACTCTCTTGGCGGTCAGGGCTTTGGAATCAAACAGGATCGGCTGCCAGCCACCGGGCAGGAGGCGTCGGCCAGGAGGGAGCGGGCAGGCCGCCGAGGGCGCCCCTTACCGCCGCGGCCCGAGCACGCGGAACGACAGGGTCCGGGCGTTCCCGCTGTCGTCATGGACCTGGACCTCGACGGGGTGGCTCCCTTCGCCCATCGTCAGTTGACTTGGGAACCGCAGCCGGAACGGCACCAAGACGTTGGCCCCGGGGGCGAGCCGCAGGGCCTCCGGGTCAGGCAATTCCACCCGGACTCCCGCAGGCGAAACGACTTCCATCCGATAGACCTGCGGGGTTTCCGTCCGATTGACCAGGCGGATTCGAAAGGGGTTGGTCACCCACTGGCTATCGACGATGGTAAACGGGGCCCCCTTGCCGCGGATCACGCGGGCATCGAAGGCCGACTTGGTCGCCACGGCAAACCCCAAGCTGCCCAACAGGGCGAGCAGGATCAACGGGTAGAGGACCGTCCGCGGACGCCAGAGGCGTTTCGCTTTGCCCGCGATCGCATCCTGCGAGCTGTAACGGATCAAGCCGCGGGGCCGGCCCACCCGGTCCATCACATCGTCGCAGGCATCGATACACTGGGTGCAGTTGATGCATTCCATCTGCAGGCCGTCGAGGATATCGATCCCGGTGGGGCAGACGACCACGCATTGATGGCAATCGACGCAATCGGCCTTGCCATCATCCGGGCGGCGTTTCCCTTTCTGACGCGGTTCGCCGCGCGTGTAATCGTAGGCGACGATCAGCGATTGTTCGTCCAGCATCACCGATTGAAAGCGTCCGTAGGGACAGGCGATCACGCAGAGCTGTTCGCGGAAAAAGAGAAAATCGAACAGCATCAAACCGGTCGTTGCCGCCATCACCACGAAGGCCACCGGATGTTCGGTCGGGGTGCTGCGAACCCACACGGCCAGCCGTTCGGTTCCCACGAAGTAGGCGAGGAAGGTGTGCGCCAGGAACATGCTCAGCAGGACGTAGACGACCAGCCGGGCCACCTGCCGAAGCACCGAGGGAGGCCGCCGCGGCTGCCCCCCCTTCCCTTTGGTCCCCTCGAACAGCCGGTCGATCGGGCGGAATAGGAATTCCATGTAGACCGTCTGCGGGCAGGCCCAGCCGCACCACAGCCGCCCGGCGACCGCGGTGATCAGCACGATCGAAATGAAGACGCTGAGCAGGAACAGAGCGAGCACGACCGTATCGGTCGGATAGAACGTCTTGCCCAAAATCGTGAACTCCCGGGCCACGATATCGAGCAGGATCAACGGCTTGCCCCCGAACCGCAGATGGGGGACCGCCACGAACACGATCATCAAGGCATAGGCCACCCAGCGGCGACGATGCCACCAATCTCCTTTGGAGAGACGGGGCCGAAGCCAACGCCGGCTGCCATCGCGTTCGAGCGTACTGAGCACATGCGGCGGGGCATCGAGCAACCCGCCGTCTTGCGCCGATCGCGCCCAGGCCTGCGGTGGACCAGCCGCGCCAGGGCAGCCACTGCAGCCTCCGGCAGAGGCGGCGACGGGAAGGGAAAGCGCAGGGTTCACTCGTTCACCTCATCAGGCCAGGGGAGCGGCACCGCTCAGGCCGCCTCGGCAGCGGCGGGAGCGTCCGCCTCCGCGTCGCTCTCGGCCGCTTCATCGGATTCAGGTTCGGGTTCGGGAGGAGGTTCTGGCCAGGGAGGGATCTCGCGGCCTTCGGGAATCCGTCCCCCTTCGACCTCATTGCCCCGCAGATTGGCGACGTAGGCCGCCACCAGCACGATTACGTTGGGATGCAGACGGTTACTCCAAGCGGGCATCGCACCGCCGCCGGCCCCGTTTTTCAGGACCTGCGCGATGTCCTCCACGCTGCGGACGTTCTTGTAATAATCGTCGGTCAAATTCGGCCCCACCTCCCCTTGGCCTTCGCGGCCGTGGCAGGAGATGCAGTTGGCGAGGAACACCGACTTGCCCACGCTCAACCAGCTGTCTTTCGTCATGTACCGCAGGATCGTCGCCTCGTTGGCTTCCAGGTCCCCGATCTCGGCAAACTGGCGGCGGCTGCTTTCGGCCAAGGCGACCGAGTAGCGGTCTTCGACCGAACGTCCCGCAGCGCCCCCGTGGAAGTAGAGCCAATAGAAGGGACAAAAGGCGATCGTGGCGATGAACAGCCACTTCCACCAACCAGGCAGCGGATTGTCGTATTCTTCGATCCCGTCATACGCGTGATCGGTTTTGGGGGCATCAGTCACGGCGCGGGTCCTCCACTTGGTCGCTTAAAGGGATCGACGCAAAACGGTCGGCCGCCCCGCGACTCAGCCGCATCGCTCCCCAACAGATCGCCACGAACGCAGCGACGAAGAGGGCGAGCGCCAGCTCGGCAAAGTCCGAGTAATCAAGGGCGGAAAGCAAGTCTCGAATCATCGTTCGCTTCGTTTTCTAACGGTTCAACCGCGGCATCCCGGCCAGGATCACCGCACAGCCGACGGGGGATGGGAAAGGTTCACAACACGAGGTCAACCGGCCGGTGCCGGGTTCCCGATCCCCGCCTGGGCCTCGGCCTCCAGATCCTCCGCAGGCGTCGTCTCCTCGGTATCCGTCTCCTCGCCGTCCGTTTGCTCGGCGTCCGTTGGTTCGGCTTCCGATTCCGCCGCGCCGGCAGCCTCTTCTTCTGTTTTAAACAAGTCGGCTCCTAGCCGCTGCAAATAAGCGATCAGGGCGATCACCTGTTTGTTCTGCTTGTTCGCCGGCCCGCCCTGGGTCACGATCTCCGCGGCGATCCGGACCGCCTGGTCGCGGGCCAAATCGGCGGTATTTTCCAGGGTCTCGTCGTCGTAGGGCGCTCCCAGGTAGGCGGCCGCTTCGACGTGCGGCTTGATCGCTTCGAAATTGAGATCATCGTTCAGCAGGTGCTGGAAGCTGGGCATCACCGAACCGGGCGAAATGACCTCCGGCTCTTCGAAGTGCCTCCAGTGCCAGAAGCTGCTCTGCTTGCCCCCTTCCCGCGCCAAATCGGGCCCGATCCGCCGGCTGCCCCACTGGAAGGGGTGGTCATAGATGAACTCGCCCGGCTTGCTGTACTCGCCGTACCGCTTGGTCTCGGCGACGATCGGCCGGATCATCTGCGAGTGGCAGTTGTAGCAGCCTTCGGAGATGTACAAGTGCCGGCCGGCCAGCTCCAGCGGGGTGTAGGGTTCGACCGTGGCGATCGTGGGCACGTTGGCGCGGATCAGGAACGTGGGGATCACTTCGAACAGCGTGGCGATGACCACCGCCGCCGTCGTCAGGACCGTGAACTTGACGGGCAATCGTTCCCAGCGGCGATGCCACGCCATCTGGCTCCAGCGCCGCAACTTCACCCCCAGCCCCAGCACCGGGGCGTCATCTAGTTCGTCCTCGCCGGGCGGGCACGGATCGACGTAATCGCGGCTCAACCGCGGGGCGGAAAAGACCGGTTCGCTATATTCGGTGGGCCGATTCCGCCAAGTCATCAGGGCGTTGACGCACAACATCACCATCCCGCTGACGTAGAGCGCTCCCCCCAAGACTCGCAGCCACCAGAGGGGGACGATCGTTTGCACCGTTTCGATGAATTCCGGGTAGACCAGGTGGCCGGTGTCGTCCATCGCACGCCACATCAAGCCCTGCATCAGGCCGGCGGCATAGATCGGCACGATGTACAGGAGGATGCCGATCGTGCCCGTCCAGAAATGGATGGCCATCAGCTTGTCGCTCCAGAGCTTCGTCTGAAACAGCCGCGGGAGGAGCCAGTAGAGCATGCCAAAGGTCATGAAGCCGTTCCAGCCGAGGGCTCCCGCATGGACGTGCGCGATCGTCCAGTCGGTGTAGTGGCTGAGGGCATTGACCGATTTGATCGACAGCATCGGCCCTTCGAAGGTGCTCATCCCGTAGAAGGTGATCCCGACCACGAAGAACTTCAGGATCGGATCGGCCGCCACCTTGTGCCAGGCCCCCCGCAGGGTCAACAGGCCGTTGATCATCCCGCCCCAACTGGGCATCCACAGCATCAGGCTGAAGAGCATCCCCAGGGAGCTCGCCCACTCCGGCAAAGCGGTGTAATGGAGATGGTGCGGGCCGGCCCAGATGTAGATGAAGACGAGCGACCAAAAGTGAATGATGCTCAGCCGATAGCTGAAAATCGGGCGTTCGGCCGCCTTCGGCAGGAAGTAGTACATCAAGCCGAGGAAAGGCGTGGTCAGGAAAAACGCCACCGCGTTATGCCCATACCACCACTGCATGAAGGCGTCTTGCACGCCTGCGTAAACGCTGTATCCGGTGAACCAACCGGCAGGCACCGCCAGGTTGTTGAAGACGTGCAGCACGGCGACCGTGACAATCGTGGCGATGTAAAACCAAATCGCCACGTACATGTGCCGCTCGCGACGCTTGATCAAGGTCATCAGAAAGTTGCCGCCGAAAACGAACAACCAGATGACCGCGATCGCGATGTCGATCGGCCATTCCAGCTCGGCGTACTCGCGGCTTTGCGTGATCCCCAGCGGCAGCGTGATCGCCGCCGCCACGATGATCAGCTGCCACCCCCAAAAATGAATGCGACTCAGCAGGTCGCTCCACATCCGGGCCTTGCACAGCCGCTGCGTGCTGTAGTAGACCGCTGCGAAGATCGCATTGCCGGCGAAGGCAAAAATCGCGGCGTTGGTATGCAGCGGGCGCAGGCGGCCGAAGGAAACCCATCGCAGCCCGTCCGACAGCCACGGCAACACCAGCAAGACCGCCACCAGCAGCCCCACCAAGGTAGCGACCAACCCCCAAAAAATCGTGGCCACCGCAAACAGGCGGACGATCTGGTCATCGTATTTGAACTGCTCCAACTGCGGTCCCTGGTCTCCGCGGTCGGTCGAAGGTGCACCCGCGCCAGGCGCGGGCATCGCCGAATCTGTGGCCATCGTATCTCTTGTTTGCGGGGGGGGAGGTATGCGAGGTCGATGCGGACGAGTCGATGCGGACGAGTCGGTGCGGACGCGGAGGGTTCACGCCTGCGGTCCATTGTTTCGGTTTGCCGCCGCCAATCTAGCCGAGATCGGCCTCAGATGCAGCCAATGCGTCTAAACGCCACGCTTGCTA
>CAYNVI010000021.1:0-16869 GCA_964400585.1 uncultured Pirellulaceae bacterium
TGGGGTGTGGATTGATCGTTCCTGGTTCCTTGAATGGAGGTACCGCCATGTTTGCGACACGTTACAACCCTTCTGCATTGCTTTCCGATTTGGACCGGCTGTCGAGCGAGTTCGACCGCGCTTTCGGTGCCCGACTGTCGGACAACGGTGGTCGGAATGTCGGCACGTTCCCGCCGCTGAATGTTTGGAGCGACGAGAACAACTTGTATGTCGAGGCCGAGTTGCCCGGGTTCGCGCTGGATGATCTGGAGATCGTCGTGACCGGTGAGAACCAACTTTCCCTGAAGGGGCACCGCGATCGCCCCAGCCAGGAAGCCGCCACGTGGCATCGCCAGGAACGCGGCTATGGGAACTTCACTCGGATCCTGGAACTGCCCGACCAGGTCAATGCCGAGCAAGTCGATGCCGAATTCAAGCACGGCGTGCTCACGGTTACGCTCCCCAAACGGGAAGCAGCCAAGCCGCGCCGGATCGAAGTCAAGGTGAGCTGATCGCCGCGCGCTCTTTCGCTTTTTCAAATCGCTTGTTGCAGTCCAAGGAGTCATTCGATGGCAACCATGATCAAGAACGAAACCCAGCCCGCAGAAGTCGCCAAGACTGAGCGGACCCAAACCGGGCCGATTTTTACCCCGCTGGTCGATATTTGGGAAACGGAAAATGAATTGGTCGTTTGTGCCGATCTCCCCGGGGTCTCGCCGGAACGCTTGGAGATCGAATTCGAGAATCGGCAGCTGACGATCCACGGGAAGGTGACGCCCCGCGGCACCGACCGCGACGTGGTCCACCAGGAATATGGGATGGGCGACTACTATCGCTCCTTCGCGATCGGCGAGTCGATCGATGCCGAGCAGATCTCGGCGGAGATGTCTGCCGGGGTGCTGACCTTGCATCTCCCCAAGACGGAAGCGGCCAAGCCCCGACGGATTCAGGTCAAAGGGTCCTGAGCCCCGCCGCCGACCTCCTCTTGCCCCTCCCGGATGGTTCGTTCCAGCACAAGGAATTTCCAATGTTTCATTTAGTCCCCTGGAAGAAGCGACACGGCGAATCCCGCTTGCGGGAGCCGGAATCAACGCGGCAAAGTCCCCGTGAGGCAGACCTGCTGCCACGCCTGCGAGAAGAGTACGACAGCCTCCTTGCGAAGCTGTTCGAGGGTCGTTTGAGCAGCGACTTGTCGCAGCGTTTCCCCACGCCCGCAGGCTTCGATCACTGGAATCTGGGATGGGAGGATCAGCAGCAGGCTTACGCCTTCGAGGCGGCGTTGCCCGGTTACGAGCCCGAGGACATCCAGGTCCAGCTCTCGGGCAATCTCCTCACCGTCCGCGCCGAACGGAAATCGGAATCGGAAGACGAAAGCGGTTCGCAGTTCTATCGCTACGGATCGTTCACCAAACGCCTGACGGTTCCTCAAGGTGTGAAAACAGAGGCGCTCGAAGCCGATTATCACAACGGGGTCTTGCATTTGCGGCTGCCGAAAGATGAGCAAAGCACGGCGCGTCGGATCGCGGTGAAGCGGAGCTAGGCTTTGTTAGAAAACTGAAAGACGGGTCGCGTAGCGACTCCGCGATGTCCCTTCTCCCCCGCCGCGCAGCGAGTCGCGGGGGAGAAGGAGAGGATGAGGGGTGGTTTTCTGACAGAGCTAACGCTCCTCGCCCGGCGCTCCCCCGGCGGGCAGCGATCCGTTCGCTGACCTCCCTGCCCTCCCGCGTGACGTCGACCGCGCGGGTTGCGGAAAGTTTCCGCGACCCACGCGGTTGGTTTATGATGGTCGGCTCGTCTCGCGGCGGTGCCAGGCGTGGTCAGCTCTTTGCGTGGGAGACCCTGCATGTCCTTTTCGGCTCCTCTTCTTTCCCGCGGAACCCCTCTGCTGGTGCGAGGGACGGTCTTCCTGCTCCCGATCCTGCTGTCGGCCAGCCTGGTGCCGGCCGCTGCCCCCAATGTCGTCCTGGTGATGTGTGATGACCTTGGCTGGGGAGACGTGGGATTCAACGGGAACACGACCATCCAGACACCGCATCTCGATGCGATGGCGGGCAATGCCTTGCAGTTTGAGCGTTTCTACGCCGCCGCCCCCGTCTGCTCGCCCACCCGGGGCAGCGCGCTGACCGGTCGGCATCCCTATCGCTATGGGATCTACTTTGCCAATACGGGGCATCTGGAACCGACGGAACTGACGCTTGCCGAGGCTCTTCGTCGTGAGGGCTACACGACCGGTCATTTCGGCAAATGGCATCTCGGAACGCTCACCAAAACCGTCGTCGAAGCCAACCGCGGGGGACCCCGGGGGATCCGACATTTCGCGCCGCCCCAAGCCCACGGGTTCGACGTCTGTTTTAGTACCGAATCGAAGGTCCCGACCTATGATCCGATGAAGCTGCCGAAACGCTTCGCCCGCGGGGAGAGTCGCCGGATCGGCTGGGATGCGCTGGAGGAGGGGGAGCCCTCCACAGCCTACAACACGCATTACTGGGACCAGCATGGCGAGCGAGTGACGGAAAACCTGGCAGGGGATGATTCCCGCGTGATCATGGACCGGGCCGTGCCCTTCATCGAACAGGCCGCCGCGCGGAAACAACCGTTTTTTGCCGTCGTCTGGTTCCATACGCCTCACCTGCCCGTCGTCGCCGGCCCCGCAGACCGGGCCCCTTACCAGGACCAACCGCTGCACGAACGGAACTATTACGGCTGTATCACTGCGATGGACCGCCAGGTGGGACGGCTCCGTCAGACATTACGCCAACAGGGCGTCAGCGAGCAAACGATGGTCTTCTTCTGTTCCGATAATGGGCCCGAAGGCAACGACCAGGCTCCCGGATCGGCGGGCCCGTTTCGCGGACGCAAACGCTCCCTATACGAAGGGGGCATCCGCGTCCCGGCCCTGTTGGAATGGCCCGCCATGATCAAGGCCGCCCGCACCACGAACGTTCCGGCCGTCACCAGTGACTACCTGCCGACGGTGCTCGACTACCTGGGCGTCGCCCCGACCGAGGCGCGCCACCCGATCGATGGGATCAGCCTGCGGGGCGTGATCGAAGGCACGATGAAGCAACGGCCGCGGCCGATCGGGTTTCAATCGAAAGGCACGCGCGCCCTCTCCGATAACCGGTTCAAGCTGGTGAGGTCGCCGCAGCGCGACGCCGCTGCCGAACTGTATGACCTGCGCGCCGATCCGGGGGAGACGACCGATGTCGCCGCCCTGCATCCCGAGATCACCCAGCAGATGACGCAACAGCTGCGCGCCTTCGAGGCCTCCTGCGAAGCGTCCGACAAAGCACGCTAGCCGGACGCCTCACGCCTCCTCAGTCAGCGAGTCCGATTCGATGGCCGCCGCGGCAAAGCCTTGGTAGGCTTCGCCCAGTTGGCGTGCCATCGTGTCGGGGAAGACATGGAAACGTTCGTGGGCCAGGGCTTCAAAAATCGCGTCGGCGACCAGTTCCGGTGGTTCTGCGAATTCCGACAGACCCGCCGATTCGGCCATGTCGGTGGCGATCGGTCCGGGATGGACGCTGACGACCTGGGTTCCCTGTGCTTGCCATGCTTCGCGGAGCGCTTGCGTGATCGAGTAGCTGGCCGCTTTCGAAGCCGCGTAGGTGGCGAAGTCGGTGAACGATTTCATCGAAGCGACGGAATTTAGCTGCACGAAGGCGCCGCCTCCATTCTGCTTCAGTACCGGTGCGAACGCCTGCGCTATGCGGATCAGGCCTGCCACATTGACGTCGGTTTCGAATTGTAAGGCCTCGATCGCCTCTGCCGACAGCGGATGGGCCTTCTGTAAGACCCCTGCGTTGTTGATGACCACTTCGACATCACTCGCTTCTGCCGCTGCCCGCTTGATCGACGCGGCATCCTGTAGATCGACCTGTAACGGGACGACCCGGTCGCCATACTTTTGCACCAACCACTCGACGGACTCGGGACGGCGGACCGCCGCGTAGAGGCGCTTTGCCCCACGCTCTAGCGCGCCTTCGGTCAGAACTTTTCCGATACCGCGATTGGCACCCGTGATCAGGACAACTTCATCTTTGATAGCGTGGGACATGTTCCTTCCAAAGTTGAGAAAAGATCGTGCTTCGTGCGAAGTGGCTGGGGAGTGACGCAAGGCCAGCGCGAGCCCGTTGGCGTGAAGGTGGGGCCGTGTCGCAGCGACAAGATCAATGCCGGGAAAACTTGCGGCAGTCGGGACAGATGGTGTAATGCAGCTGCGGGATCGTCTCGGCTCGATACAGTTTCAAGCGGACCGCGATGTCGAACAACTCCAACCAGCCGACCGTCTCCAGGAGGGCGCGGCGGCAACAACTGCAGACGGTCAAGAACGCCCGCGAACGTGGTTCGTGCGGATCGATGATCCGTAACCGCGTCTGCGGTTCGGCGCGGAAAATCTTGCTCTCGTACACTAAATGGTTCCCCTCGTCGTGCCGGATGGTCATCCGCATCGACCGTTGCATCGAAGGGGAATCGCAACGGAACGGCACCACGACCGTTTCCTTGCTGTGGCGAATGCGATCGTGCAATTCGCGATAAAAAAGGCGTGTCGCCTCTCCCGAGACGAAGTCCCAAAGGGAACGCCCCAGGACCGCGTCTTCCGTTAGGTCCTCGGCTCCATTTTCTTGCGCAAATGCCAGCCACAGCGGGGCCACCCACGCCAGCCGGTCTTCGGCGTCGACCGCATAGCGGTAGTTGGCAAGGCTGGGAGGCATGGAGTTCCCTCCGCTGGGGAATGAATGACGCGACAGGCAAGCTGTCTCTTCATTGTATCGCTCCGTGCGGTGGCTGGGCGGGACAGCAGCCGGAGCCGCCGCTAAAAATCATCGCGGTCGTGATTCGCCAACCAGCCGGCCGCTGGTCAACACTCGCCGTGGCTGCCGTCGCCATGAAAGGGGCTTGTTCGGCGCAGGATTCGCATCGCGTCTGGTAAAGAGCTAAAGAATCGCGTCTGCTAACGATACGTTTGCTAAAATATCGGTGTGCCACAATATCACCGGATCCCCCCATCCTGTCCAAGGGGAACCGCCAGCCTGCCGCAAGGTTCACGCAAGACCGATTCGAGTGCGGCGCTGCAAATGAAGCGTCTGTCCGCCTCGCAGCTTCTCCGCGAGTCCCTCTCGCCCCGTGCCACAGAGGAGGGGCCACGGAGGAGGGGCCACGAGACGGCGATCCGAAAACGTACGAAGCCCTATCCATGGAGTCCCCCCATGAACGATTCCACGCCACAACTCTCCTCCGGTCAGATTCGCCAGTTGGCCGAAGATCTACCGATTCCCGAGAGCGGCAAACAAACGCTCGTCCTCAGTGACGATGCGCAAGCCAAGGTGATGCTGTTCGCCTTCGCCGCCGGCCATGGCCTGACGGAGCATCAGGCTCCGCTGCCGGCCACGATCCAGTTGATCCAGGGGGAAGCGATTCTGACCGTGGGAGAGGATTCGGTGGGAGGCAAGGCGGGAACCTGGATCCAAATGGCAGCGGGGACCCCGCACAGCATCAAGGCCGAGACTCCCGTGGTGATGCTGCTGACGCTTTTCAAATAGCGGGCAGGCGGATCCCTTCGCGGCCACGCTGAGTACGGTTCGAGTTCGTCCGCCGAGGGGCACGGTGATCCGCTGCGCGGCAGGGGAGAAGCCGAGGATGAGGGGTGGCTTGCTGGCAAGAGGTGGCTTGCTGGCAGGTCCCTAGCCGCGGTTGGGTTTTCAGCCCGCTGCCCACGTTGGGACTCGCGGGGCGTCCGGCATTATTTGGCTTCCGGCGGGGTGGCGAATGACCACAGGGCCTCGTCGGTACGGATGATCACGACCTCCCCCGCCACGACAACCGAAGCGTTTGTCGACTCTTCCAATTCGTTCTCGGCGACCGTTTTCAGGCCTTCGCGGTCCGGCCGAAAGATGGTGGTGGTGCCCGATTTGGTCAGCAAGAACATCAATCTATCGGCCGTCTGCGTGATGCTCGACCATGTCCCTCCGCCGGCGCTTCGCCCTTTCCACAACTCGTCACCCGAACGCAGGTCGATGGCATGGATCACTCCGCCCATGTCGCAGATGAAAATGGCACCGTTGTCGACCACGCCCGTCCCCAGCCAACCGTTGTCGTTCGGCTTGTGCCACAATCGATGCGTCTCGGTCACATCGCCATGACCGCCCGCGCGGACGGCGAACGAAGCCCCCCGGTAACCTCCCAGGGCGGCAATCACCCCATCGGAGGCCATCAACGATGCGTATGCTAAGGGAGCGCCCCCTCCGCAAGTCCACAGCGGTTCACCGCTGGACGGATCGAATGCGCTGACCCGGCGAGGCAAGGCGACGATCAGTTCGGCATGTCCGTCGACGTCGACCAGGATCGGGGTGTTCCACGCGCCGCGGAGGCGTTCACTGCGCGCTTTGTCACTGGTGAAGTCATTCGCATTGCCGTCGTTTTCGGGGCCGCTGAGTTCCCGCTCCGCCGCGTCATCCAGCGAGTCGACTTTCCAACGCGTTTCGCCCGTCCTTTTGTCGACGGCCAGCAAGAATTCGCGGTTGCCGGGGCCAAAGTTCAGGATACAAAGCTCGCCGTGCAGGATGGGGGATGATCCGTAGCCCCACATGTGCTCCTGCGGGCCAAGCTCGCGACGCCATTGTTCATTTCCCTCAAGATCCCAGCAAACCAAGCCTGCCGACCCGAACCAGGCGATGACCCGCTCCCCGTCGGTCACCGGCGAAGCGGAACAGTACGGATTCGTGCGGTGCGTCGCTTCCGTTTCCCCGTAGACGACGCCTCGCCGCCACCGTTCTTGCCCGGTCTGTCGATCGAGGCACAGCAACGCCCGCTGGTTCGATTCGGACAGAGGTTGTGTCAAGAAGATTTGCTCGCCCCACACGATCGGGGTCGAATTGCCCGCTTCCGGCAAGGCGATCCGCCACTTCACGTGCTGCTCCGGACCCCACTGCGTCACCACGTCGGTCGCCGAGGTCTTGCCGCTGCCGTTGGGGCCGCGCCACTGAGGCCAATTCGGATCGTTACCAAAGCCCGGCGATCCGATCGCCAGCCAACAGATCACGGCGATCGTCGCAGTTCGGTTACTCATCAGGATTCCCAGGCAAGGGCGGAGTTCGGAGGCATCGATTGGCAGTCTACTGGACGCGCGACCGCCAGACCATCAGGACGGTGAGGGTTGCGGGTCCGGAGTCAATTGTGCGCAGCACCCGCAGGGCCGCTGGGGCGATTGACTCCTGACCCCTTAACAATCGACTCCAGGCAACGGACTCCACACAACCGACCACACGAGGAACGCTTGGACCCCCTGCCCTTGCGGTCCGCTGCGCGAACGCGACGGCGCTCCCCGCGGCCAGCGCGTTAACGCTTGCGGATTTCCAGGATGTACTTCATCAGGTCGTCGAACTCCTCGCGACTCTTGAATTGCCGGACCAGATTGGCGGGCATCAAAGAGACCTCCGATTCGATCACATCCTCGATGTCGTCCTGGGCAATCTCGATCGGCTTGGGGGCGGCTAGGTTTTGCAGGACGATTTGCTGATCATTTTCGGAGACCCGGATGCCCGTCTGCACCGTCCCGTCGACCGTCAGCACGCTCACTTGGGCGTATTCCTTGGCGATCGATTTGGCGGGGTGCAAGATCGATTCCACCAATTCCTCCGGGGTCGCCTTGATTTTCATCGCTGCCAAATCGGGCCCCAGTCGCAGGGCGCCCTGGGGCGGGTCATGGCAGGCGAAACAGGCGGCCGACGATTCGTAGAACAGCTTTTTGCCTCGTTTCGTGTTTCCTCGCTGCATCGCCACTTGGGCCAAGGTGGTGGGCGAAACGGCCAGCAGCTCGGCCTCTAAGGCTTCGTTGGAGAATTCTTCCTCCATCGGGACGTCGCTCGCCAAGCCCGCTTCCAAGGGGTGCTCGGAGAGCAGTTCCTCCGGCTTCCAAAAGGTGGTCCGCTCCGCCGTCTCCACGCGGACCTGCTCGACCCGCTTCGCACTGACCGGAGCCGCCTGGTTGCCCCAGCTATTGCGGACAAACGTCAGCACGGCTGCGAGCTCTTCGTCGTTTAACAAAGACCGGAAAGCGGTCATCGGAGGGACCCCACGGGTCGGGTCGTAAGTCGTCCCCTTGACGCGCATTTTGCCCCACAGGCCGTGCAACGCCATCTTGATCAGGCGGTCTTCGCTGCCGGTGACCCAGGGACTGTCGACCAGCGGCGGATAAATATTCGCACTGCCTTTGCCGTGCGTCAGGTGGCACGTCGCGCAGTGCGATTCACGCTGGTACACCTCGGCACCCAGCTTGTAGGTCTTTCGGTCGGCCCGATTGAGGTGCTGGGGAGGATCGAATTCGACGAATTCCACTTCGGCAGCCGCGGCGAACCCGCTCGAGTCTTTGGCGTTAACGTTTTCCCAGAAGTGCTTGACCGTGCTGGCCGCCACCACGGCGTGCTGGACGTCCGAATTCAACAGTGTGTTTAACAGCGTTTCGTTTTGCACGCCGTGTTGCTGGTGTAACCACAACGCTTCCAGCAGATGATGGGCTTCGGTTTCATCGTGGGGGTTAAAGTCCCGCATCCACAGCTGGGTCGCCGCGATCACCTGGTCGGAGTCGCGTTCGCTGAGTTCGACGCGGGTTCGATGGCGCACGCCGTTGACCGGGTGCCGGAGGTTTTCCAACAGCGCCTCGATCGGCTGGCCATCGATTTTGACCGGTTTTTGCAGGGGCCGGTCTTTGACCGTCAGGCGAAAAATACGGCCGTGCGCGTGGTCGCGGTTGGGGTCGCGAATGTTGTGTTGCATGTGACCGATGATGGCATTTTGCCAGTCGGCGACGTACATGGCTCCGTCTTCCCCAAAGACCACGTCGGTCGGGCGGAAGTTCCGGTCATCGCTGTTGATCAATTCGATCCCGGGAGTCCCCCAAACCTCCCCGAACGCTCGGTCTTTTCCATTCCCGTCGCGATCGAGCGAATACTGTTTGATGCCCAGGAATCCGATGGTGTTGCAGATCAAAAAATCTTGCTGCAGGTCTTCCGGGAAATGCTCCGACGATAAGATCGCATTGGCCGCGACCGGGCGGAATTCTTTGTTGAGCAGCGTGTGCATCTTGAATCCGTTGCCCTCGGGACGCACTTGATACGATTTGCCGCCGGTCCCGTCGTTGGCGTAGAGATACCCCCACTTATCGAAGCTGGTGCCATGCGGGTTGGGGCGGTTGGCGGCGTGCGGAGTGATCGCGAACGTGCGGGGGTCAAACCGGTACATCCCGGACTCGCCGATGTTCAAGTTCTGTTGCCAGGGAGTTTCATGGTTATGGACCAGGAAGATTCCGCTTTGCCAATAGATCCCCCCATCGGGACCGTAGACCAAGTTGTTCGCAGCGTGGTGGGTGTCGGCGGTCCCCAGCCCTTGCAGCAGGGGGTAACGCACGTCCGCTTGATCGTCGCCGTCGGTGTCCTTCAAAAAGAGCAGGTCCGGGCCCGAGGTGACGATCACGCCGCCCCCCCAGAATTCAAACCCAAGCGGGTTGTGGACATGCGCAAAAATCTTGCGGCGATCCGCTTTGCCGTCGTTGTCCGTGTCCTCAAAAATCATGAGGCTATCGTTCATTTCCTTGCCCGGTTCCCACTTGGGATAGGTGTTCCAGCTGGCTGCCCATAGCCGGCCCTGCGTGTCGACTTGCATTTGCACGGGATTGGCCAGATCCGGGAACTGCTCTTCGGAGGCGAACACGTTCAGTTCATATCCGGCGGGCACGTTCAGCTGGGCGAGCGATTCTTCAGGGCTCAGGTATTCGATGCTTCCCTCTTTGTCGGGATTCGAGCTCTTGCTGCCTCCGCCCACATTGGAGATCACCTCGATCGGCGGGGGAACATTGCTGTCGTCGACGGTGTACTCCCGGCCTGCGACCGCCGCCCAGATCGCGGGGTCGCGATTGGCCGTCATCACGTCCAGCATCTCCAGTTCGTGCTTGAGGACGTCGGCATTGCTTTGACCGTCGACGAACGTCAGCGTCGACCGACCGCCCCAGATGTCATTGCCATCGGTCGCGTGATAACGGTTGTGCCAGTGCCAGTTTTTGTCTTCAACCGCCGCGTAGATGTCGGTCAGTTGCTCCGCTTCGGGAGCGGTTTTCTCCAGCAACGATTCGGAGATGATGCCGGCGAGTTTCTGATAACCGGCAGGGTTCAGGTGGATGCCATTGATCGTGTAACGTTCGGACGTCGCATTGAACCACTGGATGGTCGGCGAGAATAAATCGACGAATGTCGCGCCGGTTTCCTCGGCGGCCTGTCGGGTGGCTTCCGCGTAGGCCGCCAGGTTCGCGTTCAATTCGATCCCGTCCGGTAAATTCGGGTCCCCGGTGTTCTGGTAGGCGATCGGACTGAACAGCACGAAACGAAGGTCCTCCCCGGCCTCTTTGCGGAGCGCCGTGTACCGTTCGACCAATTTCACCAGTTCGTCACGATAGGCGTCCGCGCCGGCCGGACCGGCAAAGGATTCGTTGTATCCGTAGAACGTGAAAACCACATCGGGCGCCACGTGCTGGAGGTACTCGGCGTCGTTCTTGAAACCTTTGCTGCGCGGTCGCTTATTGACCATGTCGCCCGAAAAACTCATGTTCCGGAAACGGACGTTCATGCCCTCGAGATGGCTTTGCAGCACGGTTTCCACCCAGGGGTCATGCTGCATGCGGTCGGCGAGTCCATTGCCGTAAATCGCGACCACATCGTTGGCTTCAAAATGGAAGGGCTCGTCGGCGTGGGCAGAAGAAGGTGCCAAGGCTGCTCGCAAGAGGCCGGCGACCAAGAGAACAGCGACGTAGAATTGGGGACTTCCAGGGGGGATTCGGTTCATGGTCTCGAGATTGCCTTGGAGGTTGCCTGGGAGATTGCGTTAGAGATTGCCTGGGACGGTCCCGTGGCGGGGATGCGAAGGGCCGGGCAATTCGCATCGTGATCGGGGATCAAGCCGCCCCAGTGAGGCGTTTCGCAGCGGGGTTCCACTGATTGTAATCGAGCGGAGGCGGTGGGAGCGGCGGGTCTGCGGCCACTTTTGCCCCCGCGAATTGTCCAGGATGCGGTGCATTGTACCGCAGACCGGGCAGGCCCGCCCGCCAGCCTCTCGGCCGGCCGCATCCTGCCATCGCAAGCAGGATTCTTGAAGCCCTCCCTGGCAGGACAGCCTCCCCCCGCAAGGGAAGTCCACAACCCTGCGACACTGCCCCCCCTGGCGCGTTTGGTCCACAACCCTGCGACACCGTCCCCCCTGGGCTGGTTTTTATACACATCTCTGAGGAGGTTGTTTCCGGGTCCCCTCTCCCCCATGAGAAACGACCGCAATGTCTCGCGAGATGGAAAGCCAATAGAGGTCGTTGCTCACGGGGGAGAGGGAGCAAGAGTCGGCAAGGCCGACTTGTGTGGAACAGTGAGCCCCCTGGGAGGGTCGATCCTAGGCGAGGGGAGGGCCAGCGCTACGATTACGCTCCCACCCCATGCTCCATCCTGCGACATCATCCCACGGAGGGGTGTCTTTGGGTTTGCGGGAGTGGAGTGTCTTTTTGCGAGGGCCCGCAAGTCACGACCCTGCGACATGGCCCGCTGAAAAGGTGCCAAGCTGGGCAAACCGGGGGCCTGGCGGCGTGTCGATCTCGTGACGCCGACTGAGAAAGGCTAGTCGCCGCTCGCTTCCTCTCGCTTCTCCCCTTCGGCACTTCCCAGTTCGGCGATGGTCGTGTGGAGGGCGTCGACGATGCGGATCGAGGCTTCCTCCCCTGCCCCTTCCTTCTCGAGATCGTCCGGGTGCAGGGGAGCGCCAAAGCGGACGCGAGTGGGATGCCGTCGTGGCCTTCGGCGGCCCGGGGGCAACGCCTCGAACGTCCCCTTGATATGAACCGGGACGACGGGCACGCGGTAATGTTGCAGGAGGATCCCGAGTCCTTCTTTGAAGGGGAGCAGTTCACCGCTGGTCGATCTTTGCCCTTCAGGAAACCAGACCAGGATCTTGTCACGCCGCAAGACGGCGGCCCCGACCGCGAGGCTCGTGATCACGCCCCGTTGGGGGTCGATCGGAACCGTCTTCGCCAGCCGGCTTCCCAGACGCGTCAACGGATTGCGCCGGGTCGCTTCGACCCATGCCGCCCAATGGGTTTGCTCCAGCCGCTGCTGGTCCATGGCCGCCGAGAGCACGGCCGGGTCGAGATGGCTGAGATGGTTCGACGCGATCACCAGCGGTCCTTGCTCCGGCAGATGCTGGAAGCCTTCGACCCGTAACTGCAGCAGCCACTGCACCAGCCGTCGATTGAGCCGGAAGCCGTTCCTCGCCACCAGTGCGCTGGCACGGCCCAGCGGCGCCAGCCTCCGCAGTTGCTGTTCGGTGAGGGCCTCGTCTGGGTTCTCCAGCAGGTCTGCCTGGGCATCCCCATCGGAGGCATCGAGCACGGCTTGCAGCAGATCACGTACGGAATCGACGCGAGCCAGCGTTCGATCGTCCAGCTCCACCCCCGTCTTCTGCATGATTTGCATGGTCAGGTTCAGCCACTGCATGCTGTCGATCCCCAAGTCCATCCGCAGGCTGGCATCGGGGGTGAGTGGTTGCTTGGGAAATTGTTCGGCCAGCAGATTCCAGAGCTGTTCGGCGGCGGGATGATCGAGCAGTTCGCGATCGCCGGGAGACATCTCTTCGCGAGGCATCGGCCCGGTCTGTTCGCTGTCCTCCCGTTGGGCTTCTTCCCATCGCGTTTCCAGTTCGTGTCGGCGGATTTTGCCGATGCGGGTTTTCGGCAGCGATTTCCGCGTGAGCACGACGTCGGACAATCGTTGGTAGGAGGGCAAACGCGCGCCGGCTCGCCGCACTGCCTCGCGGACTTGCCCTTCCACGTCGGCCTCGCTATCGGTGTTGCGGGTTTCGGGGACGAGCAGCGCGACCAGCTTGCCGTCGCGCTGCAGTACCCCGATTTCGCGAATTTCGGGGGCTTCGGTGTAGGCGGATTCGACTTCATCCGGCTGAACCTTTTCCCCTTGTTCGGTGATGATCAGGGTCGAGGCGCGGCCGGTCACGTGCAGCCGGCCCTTCCGGTCCAGGTAACCGAGGTCGCCGGTCCGATACCATCCCGCCTCGGTAAAGGCTTCTGCGGTTTTGTCCGGCAGGTTCCAATAACCGTCGAAGACGCTGGGGCCGCGGGCGAGGATTTCGCCTTCCCCTGCATCGTCCTCCGGGGCAGAAGCGGACGTCTGTTCGTCGGATGGACGTGCCTGCTGCCACTGTTCGTCGATCCGCAGCTCCACCTCGGAGATCGGTCGGCCGACGGTGTCGAGGTGCCCTGCCCCGGGCGGATTCATTGTCAACAGCGGCGAGGTTTCGGTGAGGCCATACCCGATGGCCACCTTCCAACCGAAGCCTTCCAACCGCCACCCGAGTTCAGGATCCAGCGGCGAGCCACCCGAGGCGAGCACGCGAAGCTTCGGCCCGACGCGGCGACGAAGCGGTCGAAAGAGAGCTCGTCCGAGGGCCAGACGCATGTGCGTTCGGCACCACGTGCTGATACCAACCGAGCGGTTCAGCGCCCCGCGCCCCCAACGTCCTCCCGCATTTTCCGCTTGCGACTCGATCGACTCGTACAACGCCCGGTATAGGCGGGGAACCCCGATGATCATCGTCGCCTCGCCTTTCCGGATCGCCTTGAGGATGTCCGGGCCGGTCAGTGAGCGAGGCAAGATGAGCGGCAGATCGAGGGCGAGCGGAGTCAGCATTCCGATCACGAACGGGTAGACATGATGCAGGGGCAAGGGAAGGAGCACACGCTCTTGCGGCTGCGTCAGGTCGGCATCACGGACGGTCGCGATCTGCGTGATCAAGTTGCGGTGCGTCAGCGGGACGCCTTTGGGAGGACCGGTGGTCCCCGAAGTGTAGTACAAGACCGCTTGGTCAGCGGCACTCGCTTCCGCAGGGATCGCCGCGCCACCATCGCCCTTGCGATCGTCGCTCAGCAGCGTCTGCCAACTGGGATGCGATCGACCCGCCGATGCCGATCCGGGGGCGCCGCCGCCTCCGTTCGCTGCCTCGGAGCGGTCCGCGGCTCGGTCCGCGGCTCGGTCGCTATCGCTCGGCTCCGGCGAGGCGTCCAGCAGGAACACCGCCTCGATATTTTCTGGCAGCACGTGCGCTAAGCGTTTGACCTGTTCTGTGGTGGTCAGCAACACCTTTGCCCCGCTGTCCTCCAGCACCTGCCCCAACGTCGTTGCTTCCATCTGGACGTCCAGCGGTGCTGCGACACCCCCGCTGGCGATCACGCCCAGACAGGCGGTCACCAGCGGGACGCTATTCTCGGCGACCAGGGCAACGCGGTCCCCCGGCGACAAGCCTCGTTGTTGAAGCCCCCGGCCAAACTGGCGAGCCTGCTCGGCCAACCGATGCGAAGCGGATGGCTGCGGTCCCTCGGGACCGAACGCCAAAATCGCCGGCTCATCACCGCGGCGGTCAAGCGATTCGAGCAGCGTTGCTAAATGTTCACGCGGTACGTGTTGATTCATCACTTGTTGTTTCGCGAGTTCCCTCGGCAGCTGCTTGGTCTGCAGCTGCTCGGTTCAGCTGTCCGCTCACCCCGGTGTTCGCTCATAGGTGCCCATCAGCTCGGCCTGCTCGAGCACATGCCCCGCCATTTTGCTCTCAAGCTCTTCCCGTTTTGCCCCGGCGGGCAGATCCAGCGAATCGGTGTCGAGGGCATAGAGTCGAAAATAGTAACGGTGCCGGCCATGGTTTGGCGGGGGGCAAGGACCGCCATAACCGTCGGCCTGAAAGTCGTTCTTCCCATCGACGCCGCCGTCGCCAGCGACCGAATCCGCCTGAGCCGGAATGTTGAACTTCACCCAGTGAGTGAACGTGCCGTCCGGCGCATCGGGGTCTTCCACCAGCAGGGCGAAGCTATGGGTTCCTGGCGGAGGATGGATCCAGTGCAGTCGCGGGATCTCGTCGGACCCCTCGCAGGTGCAGCGACTGGGAATCGTCGCCCCATTGGCAAAATCGGTACTCGTCAGCGTGAATTTTTGCGCGCTCATCCGGCTGGCTCCCCTCGGTTACGGGACAGTGTCTTGGAATCAGTTCTCAGAATCGGCGTCGCGGAGTCGGCGTCTGGGATTCGGGCTCTCGGAGGCGGCGGCCGCGCCGCTACCGGCTGCCCGCCCGTGTCCCCCGATCCCCGCGGCGGTGCCGCGACGGTGCCGCGACGGTGCCGCGAACATGTCCCGCCTTGGCCTTGCAAATTTGGCGCCGATGGGCTGAAGAAACTGGCATGGGGGATGCGACAGGGGGAAAGCCTGCAGGAGGCGGATCGCGTCCCGCTTCGGATCGACCCACCAGGTTCCCGCCGATGGTCAAGCAATCGCCAAAGATCGAAAATCGGGGTGAGGTGTTCGTGTGGACGCTCTATGACTGGGCCGTCTCCGCGTTCACCACGACCGTGATGGCGGGCTTTTTTCCGCTCTTCTTCAAAGACTTCTATGATCCCTCGGAGGCGGCGACGGTCAGTACGGCCCGGCTGGGCGGGGCCAACTCGGTTGCGGCGCTGTTGATGGGATTGGTCGCCCCGGTGCTCGGGGCAATCGCCGACAAGGGCCGCAGCAAAAAGCGGTTTCTCTTTTTCTTTTGCCTCCTGGGCGCCGCCCTGACGGCATCGCTGGCCCTCGTCAACGAGGGGGACTGGTTGCTCGCCGCCGCGCTCTATGCGCTCGCCGCTTTTGCCCAGTCGGCCTCCTTTATTTTTTACGATGCGTTACTGCCCTCGATCACCAAACGCCAGAACGTGGATTACGTTTCCGCACTCGGTTACGCGTTCGGCTACCTCGGCGGCGGAGTGGTCTTTGCGGTCAATGTTTGGATGTACCTGCAGCCAGCTTTCTTCGGTCTCGCCGACCAAGTCGCGGCGGTGAAGGCTTCCTTCATCATGGTCGCAGCCTGGTGGGTCCTGTTCGCGCTGCCATTGGCGTTCGTTGAAACCAAGAGGCAGGCCGAGGAAACGGCCACGGAAAAAAAGCCGATATCGACCAGCGTGAAAGAGGGGTTGCGGGAGTTCGCCGGCACGGTGCGGCATGTTAAACACTACAAGACCTTGTTCCTCTTCCTCGCCGCCTTCTTGCTCTACAACGACGGCGTGAGCACGACGATCAAGATGGCCGTGGACTACGGGATGGCGATCGGCTTTGCCACCCAGGATCTGATCATCGCCCTGCTCCTCGTGCAGTTTGTCGGCGTCCCTGCCACCTTCGCCTACGGAAAGCTGTTTTCGTACTTTTCGCCAAAATCGGGCATCTACACCGCGATCGCGGTCTACTTGCTGGCGGTCGTCTGGGGCGCGTGGATGGACAGTAGTTGGGAATTTTACGGGCTGGCGGTTCTGATTGGCTTGGTGCAAGGCGGGATTCAGTCGCTCAGCCGGTCGTTCTACGCCCGGCTGATTCCCGCCCAGAAGGAGGCTGAATTCTTTGGGCTCTATAACTTGCTGGGCCGGTTTAGTGGGATCGTCGGCCCCTTGCTCATGGGCGCGTTGGGATTGGCGACGGGCGAATCCCGCTGGACGTTGGCGGGAATCGCGGTCTTTTTCGTCGCCGGCGGCGCCCTCCTCCTGGCGGTGCAAGAGGAGAAGGCTGTGGAAGAATTGCATGCCAGAGGAGAGCGCCCGGTGCACGAGGCGTAGCATCGTCCGTGACATGTTTGTTAGCGGAGCGGCCCAAGCCGCCCGGTATTTCTTTGCGATCTTCTTGTAGACGCCAGGAACTTCATCCGCTCACCACCACCAGATGACCATCGCGGCGGTTAGCAGGCTGAGGACCGCGGACTGGTAGCGATAGTTGGCATACCACGGCTGCCTGCGCAGTGCCTGCGCAGTGCCTGCGCAGGGCCTGCGATTCCTCGGTTCAG
>CAYNVI010000021.1:16969-19040 GCA_964400585.1 uncultured Pirellulaceae bacterium
TGCCTGCGCAGTGCCTGCGCAGTGCCTGCGCAGGGCCTGCGATTCCTCGGTTCAGATCTTTCGCCGCCACGTGCAGCATTCGATTTGTTCCTGCGTTGGTTTCTCGCTCAGTTGACTGACGATGATCAGCACGACGCGGCTAGGTACTGACCGATCTGGTCTCGAATCTCGTCTCGAACCCTCCTGAAGACGCTCCGCTTTTCCTCCGCGGTGCCGGCAGCGTGGGCCGGATCCTCGAAGGGCCAGTGAAGCCGCTCTTCCGCATGAGGAAAAACGGGGCAGGTCTCGTGGGCGCTATCACACACCGTCACGACCAAATCGAGTGATTCGTTGGCAAACGCAGCGAGATGTTTGCTGTGCGCTTCGTCGAGCTCAACGCCTACCTCCCGCATGACCTCGATGGCCAAGGGATGCACGTAGCCTGCCGGATTGGATCCCGCGGAAACCGCCTCCCACTTGCCGTCTCCCAGCTGATTCCAGAAGGCTTCAGCCATCTGCGAACGACAGGAATTGCCCGTGCAGAGAATTAAGACGCGGTTTGTCATCGGTTACTTTCCAGGAATCTTTGCGGGGGCGCGATCGTAGCAGCCAAGGTCACGGGTGCCAGCGAGAACGGGTAGCATTCCTCGCCTGGCCGCCGAGGCAGCACGTGCGGGAACGGCTGGCCGTCCCCGTCTGAACAGGCGGTCAGGCGGTTTCTCCCGAGCAAACGGCGGCCGTCGACGGGGGGGGGCTCAGCGGTGGCGTCCGCCTCGTCGGGAAACCACCCCCGGGTTTTGACGCAGACTCGCACAAGCATCAGCATGATCGGAACTTCGATCAGCACTCCCACCACGGTCGCCAACGCGGCGCCTGAAGAAAGACCGTACAGCATCACGGCCGTGGCGATCGCCACTTCGAAATGGTTGGAAGCGCCGATCATGGCCGTCGGCGCGGCATGCTCATAGGTCAGTCCCAGCAGCTTGGAAATGCCGTAACCGAGGGCGAAAATCAGGATCGTTTGGATCAGCAGAGGGATCGCGATCCAGAGGATCGTCAGCGGGTTCGCGACGATCACTTCCCCCTTGAAGGAGAACAACAAAACAAGCGTGATCAGCAGCGCAGCGATCGTGACGGGCGTGAGCCGAGGAAGGAACTTTTCCCGGAACCAGGCTTCCCCCCGGGATGCGATGATCCACCTCCGCGACAAATAACCGGCCACCAGGGGCAACGCGACATAGACGCCGATCGAAAGCAGGAGAGCCTCCCAAGGCACCGGCAACTGGCCGACGCCGAGCAAAAAACCACCCAGCAGGCCGTAGAGCACGAGCATCGTCAGTGAATTGATCGCGACCATCACCAGGGTGTGCCCGTCGTTCCCGCGGGCCAGGTAACCCCAGACGAGCACCATCGCCGTACAGGGCGCGATCCCCAGCAAGATGCAGCCGGCAAGGTAGCTTCGCCACAGCGGTACTTGCAGCATCTTCATGCCGTCGACCAGCACGATCTCCCCGGCTCCATACTCGGTGCCCACCGGCAGATCGAGCCCCAGCGGGGGCTTCACGTAATCGACGGCGTCGGGCCCGATGAAGCCGAGGAAAGCTGTCCCCAGGAAAAAAGCCGAAATCGCGTACATCGTGAAAGGCTTGACGGCCCAGTTGAGAAACAGCGTCAGGCTTACCGGCTTAACCGCCTGGCCCGCGCGAACGACCTCGCCGAAGTCGATCTTCACCATGATGGGGTACATCATGAAGAATAAGCAGAGCGCGATCGGGATCGAGATCACCGGGGCGCCGTTGATGTAGATCGCCAGCTGATCGAGTCCGCGAGCCACCCCGGGAGCAAGCTTGCCCAAGGCGATTCCCCCCACGATGCAGAGCACGACCCAAACCGTCAGGTATCGCTCGAAAAATCCCATCCCACCGGTTGGTGGCTCAGTCGCCGGCTGTTCCGCTGCCATCTCACGCGCTCCTTGGTTTCTTGGTGGCCCGCTATATGCGCCGAAGTAGATATATTCGGGTAAAAAAATTCGTCAATCACAGCACGATCGTCGTGCGATTTTCCGCATTTGCTTGGCATCTTCGACAAGCTC
>CAYNVI010000022.1:0-18983 GCA_964400585.1 uncultured Pirellulaceae bacterium
CGGCTCGCAAGCCGCCGTGATTCGCCGCGCGCTGCGGGCCGCCGGTTTGACGCCCGATGACATTTCTTACCTCGAAGCCCACGGGACCGGGACCCCCTTGGGCGATCCGATCGAATGGGAAGCCCTGCGTCAGGTGTTCAGTACCGGGACGAGCGACCGGCCCTGCTACCTCTCCTCGGTCAAGTCCAACATCGGGCACCTGGAGACCGCCGCCGGGATCGCCAGCGTGATCAAGGTCGTGCTGATGATGATGCACGAGCAGTACGTCCCCCAGGTGGAGTTCCGCGAATTGAACCCGCACATCTCGTTGAACGGGGAGCGGCTCCGCATCGCCCGCGCGGGCAGCGACTGGACGCCCGCTTCCGGAGTGCGTCGCGCCGGCGTGAGCAGTTTCGGTTTCGGGGGCACCAACGCTCATCTGATTCTGGAGCAAGCCGAAGCGGCGAGCTTCGTCGCCGAGCCCCCCCCGCCTGGCTTAGCCGAGCCCGGATCCTCGGCGGAGCATCGCCACGAGCCGCGGCCCCATCTGCTCGCCCTCTCGGCCCGTTCCTCCGCCGCCTTGCAGACCCTGGCCGGACGCTACGCCGACTACCTCCAGCAGCATCCGGGCGTCGACCTGGAAGCCTTGTGCTATACCGCGAACGTCGGTCGCAACCAGTTTTCCCATCGCTTGACGTTCACCGCCACGACGGCCGCCTCGCTGCAGGAACAACTCGCCCAGCAGGCGGCGCTGCCGGGGCCGGTGGGTTCGCACCACGGCTTTCAGTCCCCCAAAGTCGCCTTCTTGTTCACCGGACAAGGCGGCCAGTACCCCGGGATGGGACAACAGTTGTTCCGGGACCAACCGGTCTTCCGGCAAACGCTGTTGCATTGCGACCAGATCCTGCAGGAGCCGTTGGGGACGTCGATCCTCGAAGTGATGCACGAGGAAGCGGACCGCAGCCGGCTTTCGGAAACGCGATTCACGCAGCCCGCACTGTTTGCGTTGGAGTACGCCCTCGCCCAGTTGTGGCGGTCGTGGGGCGTCGAGCCGATCGCCATGCTGGGGCACAGTGTGGGCGAGTACGTGGCGGCCACTTTGGCCGGCGTCTTCGATCTGGACGATGGGCTTCGGCTGATTGCCCGCCGCGGTCAGTTGATGCAGCGCTGTCCGCAGCAGGGGGCGATGGCGGCCGTCTTCGCACCGCCCGAGCAGCTTGAACGCATGTTGCACGAGGGGCTGGATACGGGGTTGCCGCCCGAGCAGCTGGCAGGGATCGCGATCGCCGCCTACAACGGCCCGGCGATGACGGTCCTCTCGGGCGATCGCCCCCAGCTCGAACGCTTCACCGAGCGGCTGGCGGCCGACGGGATCAAAGCGACCTTCCTGCCGGTTTCCCACGCGTTTCACTCGCCCTTGATGGACGAGATTTTGGAGGAGTTCCAGCAGTTCGCCTCCACGATCGAAATGCGGACGCCCCGCATCCCGCTGGTCTCCAATCTGACGGGCGAAGTCTTCCAGCAGGCGCCCGACGCGGATTATTGGCGGGACCACCTTCGCCAAGCGGTCCGTTTCGAACAGGGGATGCGGACCCTGGTAGGGCTCGGCCCCGACGTGCTGCTGGAATCGGGACCGTCCCCCAATCTGTTGTCGATGGGACGCCGCTTCATCGATCACGACGCGCTGGAATGGCTCCCTTCGCTGCGTTCCGGCCAGCCCGACCGACGGGTCATCCTGCAAACTTTGGCGAGGCTCTACGAGCGTGGCGCCCCGATCCGCTGGAGCGGTCAGTTCACGTCGCCCCCGCCGGCCAAGCTGACCTTGCCCTCCTATCCCTTCGAGCGGAAGCGGCACTGGTACGGGGCCACGGGACGTCCGGCTAGCAGCCCCCTGCGGACCGCCGATCGCCACGCGCATCCGCTGCTCGGCTCGGAATTCTCCACCGCCACCGGCGCCCGGATTTTCACCACCCAGCTCCACCCGGAGCAGCCCGCCTACTTGGCGGAACACCGCGTGCAAGGCTCGACCGTCACCCCCGCGGCAGCCTATCTCGAACAGGCTTTGGCAGCGGCCGATCAATTGTTCGGCGAGGGGCTTCATCAAGTGGCCGAGCTGTCGATCCAGCAGGCGATGTTCCTCAAACGGGAACAACCACGGCAGGTGCAATGTTCCGCCAACGCCGCGGAAGGCGAGCGCTGCCAGATCCGGATTCACAGCCGAGAAGCAGAAACCGGTTCGCGCGACGATTGGACCTTGCATGCCGTCGCGACCGTCGTCCGACAATCCACGTCCTCCGAACAAGCCTCCCCCGCGCCCTCTCGGCAGCCCCCTGCGCCCCCCGCCGCCGAGCCGCATGCGGTCGTCAGCGGAGAGAAATTCTACGAGTTGATGCGGCAGCAAGGTTTGGACTACGGGCCGCGGTTTCAGGTGCTCAGCGAACTCCGCCGCGGCGAGGGAGAAGCGTGGGCGAAAGTGGTGATCAACGAGGACGTCCGTCAGGAAAGCGCGCGACACCGCATTCATCCGGCTCTCCTGGACGGCTGCCTCCAGGCGATCGCCGGGATCGTCCCGGTCACCGGCGAAGGCTCGATTGCCGAGCGGCTCTACCTGCCCTCCGCCGTCGGCCGGCTGCGGCTTTTCGGAGACCCGACGCGGGCCGCTATGATTCACGTCCGTCGCTGCGAAGAGGAAGAGGCGACGACGATCGAGACCCTCCACAGCGACGTCCAACTGTTGGATCAAGAAGGGCACGTGCTGGCCGAACTGCAAGGGGTGCGCGTCCAAAGCTTGGGGGCGACGGCGTCCCGAGACGATGACCGCGGCAGTCGCCTATACCAAATCGATTGGCAACCGACCGCAGCGCCGGCAGCTGACGCTGCGGACACGGTCAACGGGCAGCCCGCGACCGGGGCGGTCTGGATGGTGGTGGCTGGCGCTCCGCCAGCCAGCGATTCCGCTGAACTGGCTCAGCAAGTCGCGGCCCAACTCCGCAAGCGATCGGCGCGCTGCATCTTGGTGCATCCGGGGGATACTTTTTCCGCCGTCGGGACCGACACCTTCGAGATCGCTGCCGATCGACTGGAGGACTACCATCGCTTGTTCGAAGAAGCCTTCCCCGACTCTCCCGCCCAATGCAGCGGGATCATTCAACTGGCCCGTTTTGACGAGCTTTCGGAGCAGGAAGCTGGCAGCGAACCGCTGCAGAGCGAAGGGTTTTGGGCCGGACCGATGCGGCTGCTGCAGCAGGTGGCGCGCAGCCGGTTTGCCTCCTCGCCGCCGGTGTGGATTTGCACCCGCGGGGCCCAGGCGATCGCAGCCGGGGACGATTGCCAGCCCCGGCAAGCGATGCTGTGGGGGCTGGGACGAACCGCCTCGCTGGAATCCCCGGGCCCGGTCCGCTTGCTCGACCTCGATCAGGACGCCACCTCCGCTGCCAACGCCCGTACGCTGGTAGCCGAACTGGCAAGGGAAGATGGCGAGAGCCAACTCGCCATCCGCCAAGGCCAGCGTTACGCGGCCCGGCTGGCCGAAACGCATGCGGAAAACCTGAACGTCTCGGCAGCGACGGCGAGAGGCTCCTCGCTGGCTCTGCCGCCGGCCCCCTTCCGTTTGAAAATTGGACGCGCCGGCTCGTTCGATGAATTGCGGCTGGAATCTTGCCGCTTGCCCAGCTTGGGCCCGGATCAGGTTCAGCTACGCATCCACAGCACCGGTTTGAACTTCAGCGATGTGCTCAAGGCGATGGGATTGTACCCTGGTATCACCGACCTGGAGCCGCCGCTGGGAATCGAATGCGCCGGGGTGGTCACCGCGGTGGGCAAAGAGGTCACGCGGTTCGCGGTCGGCGACCAAGTCATGGGCGTCGCACCCTATAGCTTTGCCAGTCATGCGATCACGGCCCACTACACGCTGACCCCGCTGCCTCGTGGCCTTTCCTATGAAGAAGCGGCCACGATTCCCATCACCTTCCTGACCGCCCAGCACGCGCTCTGTTCGCTGGCCCGCATCCAAGCGGGTGAACGCGTCCTCATTCATGCCGGGGCGGGGGGCGTCGGTCTGGCGGCGATTCAGATTGCCCAACATGTGGGGGCAGAAATCTTTGCCACGGCCGGCAGCGACACCAAGCGAGATTTTCTCCGTTCCCTGGGCGTCCAGCACGTGTTCAATTCGCGGACCACGGAGTTCGCCGAGCAGATCCTGGCGGAGACCGGTCGCGAAGGGGTCGACGTGGTACTCAATTCGCTGCCGGGCGAGGCGATCCACAAGAGCTTGGGGATCCTGCGGGCTTACGGTCGCTTCCTCGAGATCGGCAAGACCGATATCTACCAGGACCAAATGATCGGCTTGGCCCCCTTTCAGGACAACCTGTCTTACTTTGCCATCGATTTGGACCGCATGTTGCGGCAACGTCCGCGAGAAATCCAGCAACTCTATTCCGAGGTCATGCAACGCCTCGAGCAGGGCGTCTACCAGGCGTTACCCCACAAGATCTTCCCGGCCAGCGAGACGGCTTCGGCATTTCGCTACATGGCCCAGCGAAAAAACATCGGCAAGATCGTCGTTTCGTTCAGTGAAACCGAATCGGCCCCGGGGGAGGCCTCGGCAGGGGAAGCGCCGGTCGCCGCGCAGCCCGCCATCCGGGCCGATGCCAGCTATCTGATCACCGGCGGGCTGGGGGCTTTGGGTCTCCGCCTGGCCGAGTGGCTGATCCAGAGCGGGGCGGAACACATCGTGCTGGCCTCGCGGCGGCCCCCTTCGGAAAGTCAGCAGGAGCGCCTGCGGCAGTTCCCTTCCGAGGCGCAGGTCTGCTGCATCCAAGCCGACGTGGCGGAGGCTTCGTCATTGCGGGCAGGCTTGCAACAGATTCCCGACGACTGGCCCCCGCTGGCCGGCGTGATCCACGCCGCCGGGGTGTTGGCCGACGGCTTGCTCTACGACATGAGCCCCGAAGATTTTCAACACGCCTTGCGTCCCAAAGTCGACGGCGGCTGGAACCTTCACCAGGCCTCGGGCGATTGGCCGCTCGATTTCTTCCTGCTCTTCTCCTCCGTCGCCTCGGTGCTGGGATCGCCGGGCCAAGCCAATTACGCGGCGGGCAATGCCTTCCTCGACGCCTTGACGGTTCACCGCCGCGCCCAGGGGCAACCCGCCACGGTCATCAACTGGGGTCCGTGGGCCGACGGAGGGATGGCCACCGCCGAACATCGAGCCCCGCAGATCCACGAGCGGGGCATGCGTTCGCTGGACCCGACCGCCTGCCTCGAGTGGACCGAACATTTGATCCGGGCAGCCCCCGCCCCCCAGGCGATCGTGCTGGATATCGACTGGGCAGCCTTGTCGAAACAGTTCCCTGGCACCGCGCCATCGCTGTTGGCGAACTTCGCGGACCGCTGGGAGGACGCTGCGGCCGCCGACGACGAGCAGAAAGTGGATCGGGAATTCCTGCGGCGGTTTGCACAAGCCTCCTCCTCCGAACGCCAGGCATTGCTGCAGGAATACCTGACGTTGGAACTAGCCCGCATCCTCGGCGCTGTCCCCTCGGAATTGGAACCCGAGCAACCGCTGAGCTTGGTCGGGATCGATTCGCTGATGGCGATGGAATTGCGTGCCAACCTGGAAACGCAACTCGCCATCGAGGTGCCCATGGCGGTCTTGATGGACGGCCCCAGCATCACGTCCTTGACAAACGAATTACTCCCCATGCTGTCCGCGCCGGCCGGCGCAGGATCCCCGGAACCCGGCTCCGCCGCGGCCGCTCCCACCGACGCTCCCACCGACGCTTCCTCGCGGCCTGCCGCGTCGCTTTTGCCGCTGCAAACCCACCCGGTCCAGCCGGCGTTATTCTGTCTCCATCCGATCGGCGGCGACCTCCGCTGCTACCAGGCGTTGGCCAAGCACCTGGGACAGCATCGCTGCGTGATGACGGTCCGACCCCGCGGAGCGGACGGTTTTACCGAGCCGCACGATCAGGTGGAAACGATGGCGGAGGAATACTGTCAACTGATTCGCCGCTACCAGCCAACCGGTCCCTACCTGTTGCTCGGCTGGTCCACCGGTGGCATTTTTGCCTACGAAATCGCTCGACAGTTATTGGCAAATGGCCAAGCGGTCGATTTGTCGCTGGTCGACACACCGACCAGCGACAGCCTCGATCATGTCGAACTCGACGACGACGTGCAGTTCCTCTACAACCTGGCGCGTTTCTCCAATTGGTTTTCCGGCGCCAGCGTGGAGTTCCGTTACGACGAGCTGAAAGCGTTGGGAATGGATCGCGCCATCGAGCGAGTGCTGGCGGAAACGACGCAACATGGGGTGCTTCCCAAAGGGACGACGCGGGCCCACTTGGAACATCGCGTCGAGATGGCGCGGACGCACCTTCAAGCGGTACTGAACTATGACCTGCAACCGCTGGGGCAACCGGTTCATTTGTACCGGCCCGAGCAATCAGCCGTTTTGGCACTCGCCACCGGCCGACAAATGGGGGATGACTTGGGATGGCGGCCCATCCTCGGCAGCGATCTCCAGATGCAACGCGTCCCGGGCGACCATTTCAGCATGCTCACCGGCAAGCATGCCGAACAACTAGCCGAAGCGCTGCGACGTCAAATCGAGCAGCAGTTGCGTCCGCAAACGTAACCCTTCCGACCTGCTTATCGTTTCCGAAATGCCTACGATGTCTCTGATCCTACAAAACTACATTGCCTTCCAGCAAAGGAAAGTCCGCCGTTTTTTGCAGGATGCCCACCGCGGTGCGGCCCTGCAACGGGAAGTGCTATTCGAAAAGATTCGACGCCACAGCGACAGTGACTTCGGTCGCGACCACGGCCTCGACAAGATTCGCACGGTCGAGGATTTCCGCCGTCAATTGCCGATCGCAAACTACGACTACTTTCGTCCGTATGTCGAACGCGTCAAGCAAGGCGACGTCCGCGCCTTGTTCGGCCCAACCACCAAAGTCCTGATGTTTGCCATGACATCGGGCACCACGAACGCTTCCAAATACATCCCGATTACCAACCACTTCTTCGACGATTATCGAACCAGTTGGAATGTATGGGGACTGCGAACCTACGCGCAGCACCAGGAACTGGTCCGCTACAAGACATTATCTTTCAGCAGTGACTGGCAGCAGTCTCGTACGCCAGGCGGTTTTTACTGCGGCAATATTAGCGGACTGGCTGCGGATACGCGGCCCGCGATTTCCAGGCATCTCTTCTGCCTGCCCGCGGCGCTCAATAAGATCACCGATAGGGACTCGAAACAATACACCGCCTTGCGGCTCTCCATGTCGCGGGACAACGTGGGGATGATCATCACCGCCAACCCGCTGACCTTGATCGGGCTGGCTCGTCTGGGCGACAGCCGACGAGAATCGCTGATTCGCGACATCCACGACGGCCGGCTTTCCGACGAAGCGGTCCTCCCCGCGGCGGTCCGCGACCGATTGCGTCCACAGCTCACCCGGGCTGCCCCGAAACGTGCTCGTCAACTGCAGCAGATCGTCGATCGCACCGGTCATCTGTGGCCCCGAGATTACTGGCCCCACCTGTCCGTGTTGGCGGTCTGGACAGGCGGTTCGGTGGGAGCCTACCTGCCGCAGGTGCAAGAGTACTACGGCGACGTCACCTTCCGCGACCATGGCTTGTCAGCCAGCGAAGGCCGGATGACGACTCCGCTGGAGCCGAACAGCGCCGCCGGCGTGCTGAATGTCGGTTCGCACTACTTCGAGTTCATTCCCGAAGAGGAGCACGGATCGGCCCATCCCACCATCCTGGAAGCTCACGAGTTGCAGCGAGATCGCAACTATTACTTGATCATGAGCACCGCCAGCGCGTTGTGGCGGCACGACATCCATGACGTCGTGCGTTGCGTTGGATTCGAAGGTCAGGCGCCGCGCTTGGAATTCCTGAACAAAGGCGCTCACTATTGCAACATGACCGGAGAAAAACTCAGCGAACACCAAGTCGTGACGTCACTCAAAGAGACGGTCGCTCAACTCGGTTTAAAAGTGGATCATTTTACGCTGGCCCCCGTGTTTGGAGACCCGCCCCACTACGAACTGCTGATCGAAGCGGAACTGGACGAAGCGACGCGGGAACGCTTGACGACGCAACTCGATCGACGCCTCGCCGAGGCCAATTGCGAATATGAGAATCGCCTGGAAACGGGCCGGCTGCGACCGATTGTGCTGCGGCAACTGCCGCCGCGAACCTGGCAACGGTTCCACCAGCGGGCGCTCGGTCGCCGAGGGGCCAGCATAGAACAGTTCAAGCACCCCTGCCTGACCAGCGATTACCAGTTTATCGAACGGCTGTTGCAGCCGGCGGAGCAGGCTTCGGCGGGGTCACGCTAAAGGACCGGTGGCGATCGATCGGCACCAGGCGGACAGATCGCGGAGGTACGCCGAGGGATCGTCTTCGAATTCCAGCGTGTGGGCGGCTTGCGGATATTCCTTAAGGGTCAGCGAGTTGCCCAGGTAACGCTGGACAAAGGGCTTGACCTGGTCGCCGCGGATCAAGGCGTCTTGGCCCGCCAGCATCAACAACGTCGGCGTCTTCACCGCGACCGGTGTCGCCACCGTGTCGGCGTAGAGGGCCGCCGAGGCGCTCGCCAACCGGAGGGTCACCCGCCGCAAGGTGAAAGGGTCGTCGCGGATGTACCGCTGCCAGCTCGGTGATGCGGTGAACAAGGCCGGATCCCGGAGCGGTACCGGAAAGCGGCTCCCGCCCAACCCCAGACCGCCGGCGAGTCCGACCGCGTGATGCTGCAGCTTGCTGGTCCCTTTCCGAGAAAAGAATCCGGGGCACAGCAAACCGAGGCCGGAAATGCGCTCCGCCGCCCGCCGCGTCACCGCCGTCGCTAGCAGCCCGCCCCAGCTGATCCCCAACAAGGTCACGGGCGCGGATTCGGGGAGCGCATCCAGGTAACGCAACACGTCGTCGATCCAGGTCTGATAGCGATCGACATCCCCCCGCTGATCGCGGTTGAGGCCCGATCCACGTCGATCGAGCGAATGGACGGTCAGCCCTGCACGGGCCAACGCCGCGCCTGTCTTCAGATACCACCCGCTGTGGCTGATGATGCCGTGGAGCAACACGACATGCCCTGCTGAGGCGGGCACATCCCAGCGGCGAAATGCCAAAGAGGTGCCGTCGTCCAGGGTATCACAACCGATCTCGGGGGCCGGAGAAAGCATGGGCCGGTACCAACCGATGGAGGGGGAAGGCTGAGTGTTCAGAGGGCGGCTAATCGAATTCGATGCGGGCTTGCTCTCGGGCCAGTTCCTGCAAGGCGTCCGCGTCGACCGTGACTCCCAGACCCGGGGAGGAGAGGGCCGGGGCCCGGCCTCCATAGCCAAAGGTAATGTCTTCGCGGGTGAGTAGCCGCCGCAGCAAGTGCCGGTCGTAAGAACCTTCCAGGAAACGGATCCCGCGGACGGTCGTCGCCCAGTGCCTGCCGGCCGCAGAGAGAATCCCCGATTCCCCAGGATGACATCCCAGTTGATACTGCAGCCCCGCCCGATCGGCGAGCGCGGCGAGGCGCAAGGACCGTAAGAAGCCGCCACATTTGGAAAGTCGGATATTGAATAAATCGCAGGTTTGATCGTCGATCGCGCGCCGGCCATCTTCCCAAGAGGTCAGGGACTCATCAAGCATCACCGGGATCTCGATCTGGCGGCGGAGTTCCTTCAACGAAGCCACCTCCGCGTGCGGCACCGGCTGTTCCACGCAGGCGATGCGGTACCGCTGGAGCGACTGCAGCTGACGCACCGCCTGCTCGGCGGACCAGGCCTCGTTGGCATCGACACGGAGGATGATCCGGCGGCCGAGCCACCGGCGGATTTTTCGCAGACGGCTCGCCTCATCCTCGACCAGCCCGACTTTCACCTTGCAGTGGTGGAACCCGTAGAGCCGCATCTTGAGCGCACTGATCCGTTCTTTGCGGGCCGAGGACGCCGTCACGGCACCCGAATACCGCACCGCGGGCAGCCGCGTGCGAATCGCCTTGGCCGCGGCCACGTGCTCGGTCACCCGACTGACCGGTTCCTCGAAAAGCCGCCCGAAAGCGTCGAGGAGGCTCAATTCCACCGCGCAGCGGGCCGCATTTCCCAGGCAGCCTCGCGGGTCTTCCCCGCTTTCGGCCAGCCGCAGCGAATCACAGATCTCGATCACGTCCGACCAGCTTTGACAGTCTCGCGGGAGCTGTTCATCGAGCCGACTGCGGCAGAGCTGTCGCACCGCGCCTTCCGGCGTTTCGCCTGTCACGTAGGGTCGCGGAACCCCTTCGCCCCAGCCGGTGGTCCCGTCCCTCAACTGGCAGGCAACCAGGACGTTGGTGCTCTCGCTGCGGGCTGCCGAAGCATGCTTGATCTGCTGCCGCAGCGGAAGCTCCAATCGGTAGATCGTGATCCGGGCAATGCGCATCGGCGAGCGTTATGAAGAAGACGACTGGGACGCGGGGGCGGCATCCCGGAGCGCTTCCAGCATCCCCTCGCGAAAGTCGACGGCAGGACGGTAACCAAGCACCCGCTCGGCTTTCTCGATGGAGAAATCCAAATTCTTGGTCATGAATTTCATCCGCGCGCGGGTCAGCAGGGGAGCCGTTTTCGCCCCCCGCAGTCGGGCCATCGATTCCATCGGCCCGACGACCACCTTTGCCAGCGCGAGGGGAACACTGGGTGGCAGGGGACGATCAAAGTACTCACAGATGGCACCGATGAACTCCCGTCGTGTGACCAGCCGACGGTCGCGGAGATTGAAGACTTCGCCGATCGCCTCGTCTTTCTCCATGGCCAGCAAGATCGCGTCGTTGAGATTATCGACGTAGATATTATTGAGAAGACGATCGCCCTTGCCGATCAGTTTCAGCGATCCATCGTGCAGCTTTTCGATCAGCCGGGGCAGCACATGGCGGTCGCCCGGACCGTAGATGAATCCGGGGCGGAGCACGACGGCGGGGAATTGCCACTCTTCCACATACCGCCGCAAGATGACCTCGGCCTCCGCTTTGGTTTGCGTGTAGCCATCGATGCCCTGGACGACAATGCTGGCCGACTCGTCGGTCCCATAATGGTCCCGTGATCCATAGACGCCCAGCGAACTGATTTGAATCCACCGCTGCAAACGTCCGATGCGTTGGGCGGCCGTCACCAGTTTTTCCAAGGCGTCGACATTGATGGCCCGATACTGCTCCGGCGGCCCCCAGTCCCCGACGTGGGCCGCCGTGTGGACCACGATGTCGGCTTCGTTCAACGCCGGCACGACGGACTCGGGCGAGGCCAGGTCGCCCACGCTCAATTCCGCGCCTGCGGCCTGCAGATCGCTGGCCGAGGCCGGATCGCGGACCAAGGCAGCAACCTGATAGCCGGCTTCCAGCAGACGCGGGACCAGCCGGCGGCCCACCATGCCCGTGGCCCCGGTCACAAGAACGCGTTGGGATTTCATGAGCTCCGCTTCATCCACTGAGTCGGCATCGAAAACCGCATTAAATACAGCTTGAAGGTACCCTAATTGCTGCGTTCTGGGTTGTCCACACGGCTTGGCGACAGTCGGATGGTCGCGGTACATTGTTCGGGAATGGTTGCCCTTTTTCCGTTCGCTGGAAGCTTTTCCGCCCATGAGTGATTTGCCATCCGATCAACCGACGGCCTTGATCACTGGCGGCTCCAGCCAATCGTGCCAGGGGGCCCAAGGTGCGGAGACGCTAGGCCCGCCACGATGAAGCATCACAAGTCGCTCACCCTGTTAGCCGTGGCCGCTTTATTGGCCATGACCGCCTCGGTGCCGTTCATCCTGTACGGGGCGGCAGGAGCGATCGGTTCGATGTTCAATGCGCCGATCCGCTGGATCCCGGCCAGCTTTCCCGCCTTGCGTGAATTCCACGCCTTCACGGACCAGTTCGATGTCCATGAAACGATTCTGATCAGCTGGCCAGGCTGTACCGTCGACGATCCGCGGTTACACAACTTCGCCGACGAACTCGAACGCCTGCGGTCGCAGCAGCGGCGTCAAGGCGAACCGGAACTAATCGTCGCCGCTCCCAACGGGTACGACCTGTTGCGCGACTTGATGACTTCGCAAAGCGAGATCCCCCGTGCCAGCGCCCTGGCCCGCTTACGGAGAGTGCTGGTGGGGCCGGATCTCGAGACCAGCTGCGCCGCGATCGAGCTGACCACCGCAGGTGCCAAGAACCGCGAAACGGCCTTGGCGATGGTGCTGGCCGCAGCCGATGCGGCTGTCGGTCTGCCCCGTGACCAATACCGCTTAGCCGGACCGCCCATCGATGGGATTGCGATCGACCAACTGAGCATCGAATCGCTGGAATCCTTCGCCTTGCCTTCTGCGATCCTCTCCCTCCTGCTCTGCTGGATCTGTCTCCGCTCGCTCTGGTTTACCTTGCCGTTGGTCGCCGTGGCGGCGATCGGCCAGGGAGTCGTGGTCGCTGCGGTTTACTACACGGGCGCCAGCATGAACGCGGTGCTGATCTTGCTGCCACCCTTGGTTTTCGTGCTGGCGATCTCCGCCGGAGTGCATCTTGTCCACTACTTCTACGAAGAACGCCGCAATCGCAACACCCAGGATCCGACGATGGCGGCGCTCCGCAAAGGTTGGCTGCCGACGACGCTGGCAGCCGCCACGACCGCCATCGGCTTAGGCTCGCTGCTGGTCAGCGACGTCGGCCCGGTACGACAATTCGGCGTGCTGGGACCGCTCGGGGTGCTGCTGTCGAGCCTGCTGGTGTTGATCGTGTTGCCAGGTGCCATGCAATGGTGGCCGCGTCATCAAGCGTTGCCTCATCAGTCCACCGCAGCGGAGACGGTGACGACGAGCAAGCGGCAAGGCATTTGGGAACGGCTGGCCGGCTGGGTCAGCCGAGCGAACCGGCTGATCATTTTCGCCTCGCTCCTCGCGCTGGGCTTTTTCGGGTACGGGCTGACGTACGTCACCACCACCCTGAATGTGGTCTCGCTGCTGGACGAAGAAACGAAGACCGTCGAAGACTACCGCTGGTTTCAAGAACATATCGGTCCGCTGATCACCGTCGAAGTCGTGGTGCCCTTCGACGATTCGGTTCCCCTGGAACTCCTGGAACGGGCCGAATTGATTTGGCGTGTCCACGGTACGCTGCTGCAGATCGATCAGGTGGAAGGTGCCATCTCGGCGGCCACCTTTTTGCCCCCCATCCCGCAAGGCGGCGGCGTCTCGGGGATCGTGCGGCGGACGGCATACGAAAAGCGTTTAGAAAGCCAATTGGAAACGCTTCGCGAGGCTGGCTATGTGCGGCAAGACGGGGATCGACAACGATGGCGCGTCAGCGGACGCGTGCAGGGAAGTCGCGACGTCGATTACGGAAGGTTCCTCGACCAGCTTCGCAGCGAGATCGATCCGGTAGTCGATGAAGCGACGGGCGAGGAAACCGTCGAGGTCAGTTACACGGGCGTGACCCCCGTCGTCTACGAGGTCCAGCGGGCCCTGTTAGCCGATCTCTTCAACAGCTTTTTAATGGCGATCGGCTTGGTCGGTTGCCTGATGATCCTGATCTTGCGAAGCGTGTCGGCAGGGCTGGTGGCGATGATCCCCAACGTATTCCCTACCGTCATCTTGTTTGGATCGATGGGTTGGCTCGGCTGGTCGATCGATATCGGCTCGGTGATGACAGCCAGCGTGGCTTTGGGGATCGCGGTCGACGGTACCTTGCATTTCCTGGCATCCTTTTCCCGCCAGCGACGCGCCGGCAAGGACGCGCTCACGGCGACCAGCGAAACGTATCGGCACTGCGGACGGGCCTTGGTGCAAACGGCACTCATCTGCGCTGCGGGGATGCTGATCTTTACCAACAGCCGTTTCTTGCCGGCTCGCAGCTTTTCCTGGATGCTGCTGCTGCTGTTGCTGATTGCCGCCATCGGCGATCTGATCGTCCTTCCCGCGCTGCTGGTGGGACCGCCCGGCCGACTATTCAACAAGTCACGGAACACCCGCTGGTTTCATCGATGACGCAGATCGCAGTTCTCGGCGCCGGGGCCGTCGGCTCGTTGGTCGGAGGCCTGCTGGCCATCCACGATCCCTCGGCAAAAGTCTTGCTGTGGGCCCGTGGCGCGCACGGACGCCGGATGCAGCAGCGCGGCACCGTGATCGTCAAGGGCCCCTGGGGAACGCGGGAAGCGAAGGTCACGGTCTGCGACGATCCGGCAGCATTCCGCGGCAGCGACTTGGCACTGCTGACCGTGAAATCGCAGGATACCGAAGCCACCTTACGGGCCACGCGGGAACATTTGGGCGCGGCCCCGGTCGTCTCGCTGCAAAACGGGATCAACCAACACGTGCTCGCACGCTTCCTGGCAAAAGAGCAATTCCTTGTCGGCATGACCGCCACCAACATGGCGATCCCCGCCGCCGGCACGGTCAGCCTGCAACGCAACGGGGTGACCGTGATCGGCTCCCTCGCCGAACCACAACCCCAGGAGCGGATCGATCGGATCGTCAAGATCCTCCGCCGCTCGACGCTCCGGTTCGAAGCGAATCCCAATATCGAAGGGATCCAGTACAACAAAGTTGCGATCAACACGATCGGCTACACTTCGGTCCTCTCGCAGTCCGACTTTTTGCGCGAGTGCATCCTGCACCCAGCGTGGCGACGGCACGTTGCCAAAGCGATGCTCGACGAATGTTTTGCGGTGTATCGAGCGAGCGGGATCCAACTCGAAAGCATTTCGGGTCCCTCCGACGCACGGCGGTTCCGCCGCATGCTGGACCGCTTGGACCATCCGCTGCTCGGCCCCTTCTGGAAGCTGGGCATTCGCGCCGCCGCTCGGCACCGCATCATTTATTCGGTCGAGCAGGATCTGCTCCGAGGGCGGCCGACGGAAATCGAATATGTCAACGGCGAAATCGTGCGGCTGGGGGCAACGTGCGGCGTCCCCGCTGGCTTGAACGCAAGAGTCGTCGAATCGGTGCATCAGCTGGAACAGCAACGGCCGCCCCACTTTTTCACCCAGGACCAGGTGATCGACATGCTGGGGGCGTCATGAAAATCCTGATGACCGACGGCAGCAGTAATTCGGCTCGACAGACCCTGTACGGGCTGGACCCTGCTTGGCAGATCGACGTTTGCGCCCCCTCGCGGTTGGCGCAGTGTCGCTTTTCCAGCCTCGTCAATCGCTTCCTCCGCTGCCCGCCCATTGGATCCGATCCGGCGCGGTACCTGGCATTTTTACTGCGGCAACTACGGTCCCAAAGCTACGACCTGATCTTGCCCACGCATGAAGAGGTCTACCTGCTTTCGCGTTTTCGCGAGCGGTTTCAAGCCGAGGCCTCGTTGGCCGTTCCCTCCTGGGAGGCGATCCGCCACCTGCTCGGCAAAATCGAGTTCGCCCAACAGATGCATGCCCTTTCGCTGCCGGTCCCCGAATTCGAGATCGTGACATCGATCGATCAGCTGGCAAGCTACGGTCGCTTCCCTTTTTACTTGAAACGTAACTACGCCACGGCAGGGCAGGGCGTGCAATTGATCCGCGATGCCGCGGATCGCGCGGCCGCGATCGCCCAACTGGACAAGCGGGAGGCGGAATCCTCGCAGGAGATCCGCCTGTTGGCCCAGCGTTCCGCCAACGGCCAGATGTGCGTGGGGCAAGCGGTCTTTCAACATGGCGAGCTGATCGCCGCACACTGTGCCCAGGTCCTGGAAGCGGGCGTGGGGGGCGGCGCGACGTTCCGCGCCGGCGTACGACACCCTGAGGTCCTGCAACATCTGCGGCAGTTGGGGGAAGCGCTGCAGTGGCACGGCGCGATGTTTCTCGAATATTTCCATGACCCCAGGGCGGACCGCATCGAATATATCGAGTGCAATCCACGGATCGGGGAACCGGTCAATGCGCTGCTCAGCGGCGTCGACTTGGTTTCGGCGTTGGTAGCGGTATCCCAAAACGAGCAGAATTTCAGCTTCGGAAGCTTCGGCGAAACGACCCCGGGGGTGCGCAGCCACGTCGGCTTCATCGCCCTCCTTGGCCGAGCGATGAAAGGAGCGACGCGGCGCGAGTTGATCCGGGCAGGGCGCGACATGGCGGGGCATCGCGGCGCCTACGAAAACGCCGAGAACGAGATGACCCGTCCCGCCGTCGACCGGCTGAGCCGCCTGCCCGCCGCCTTCGTGCTGGCCCGCTTGCTGGTCCGCCCTCGAGCGGTCCACCAACTGGTGAACACGACCGTCGGACAGTATGCCCTTCCCGGTTCCGCCGTCGCGGCGATCGATCGCCTCGAGGAAAGCCTGTTCGAAGCTGACGGCTCGGGAGCGGAAGGCTAAGAGCTTATCCAAAAACCAGCCAACTGGCCGCGCAGCGGCTCCTTTCGTTCCCTCTCGCCCCGCGCAGCGGGGGAGAGGGGTAGGGTGAGGGGTTTCCGGAGAGGCACTAAGCTCGGCCAGCCACGCGGTCAGGCCGTGGGACCGCGCAGCAGCCCGGGAACGATGTCGACATCCGCCGGCGCAAACTGACGCCGGGCCAGCTTTTCCAAGGCGATCGCCCCCATCACCGCGTTGTCGGTGCAAAGTTCCGGCGAGGCGATCTGGAGGGCGAACCCCTGACGGTCGGCTGCCGCTTGCAAGCTCTCCCGCAAGACGAGATTGGCGGCAACCCCCCCGCCGACGCAGAGCCGCCGGCGACCGGTGACCTCGACCGCCCGCACCGCTTTGGCGACCAACACGTCGACCACCGCCTGTTGGAACGAAGCACACAAGTTCGCTTTGACCTGATCGGCGATCTCCAGCTGTGAAAAATCGCGTTCTCCCGGACCGACCAATTGATACCGGACCGCCGTTTTGAGACCGCTGAAGCTGAAATCAAAATGATCGGCTTTCAGCAGCGAGCGAGGGAACGCGTAAGCCTGGGGATCCCCCTGGGCCGCCCAACGCGACAAGGCGGGCCCGCCGGGAAAGCCGAGATCGAGCATCGCGGCCACCTTATCAAACGCCTCGCCCGCAGCGTCATCGATGGTTCCGCCCAAGTAATCGAGCTCGAGCGGCCCGCGACAATCGTAGAGGCTGGTATGCCCCCCACTGACCACCAAGCCGACGCAGGGGTAGATCGGGTCCGGGCAACCGAGCTGACACGCGTAGAGGTGCGCGTAGAGATGGTTGATCGCGATCAGCGGTTTTTGCCACGCGACCGCCAACGTTTTTGCGGCAGCCAGCCCGACCAGGAGCGATCCGGCGAGCCCCGGGGTCGTCGCCACCGCGATCGCCTCGAGCTCCCGCGGCGCGACCGCCGCCTCCCGCAGGGCAGTATCGATCACCGGCAAAATCCGCTCCAGATGGGCGCGGGCGGCCACTTCGGGGACGACTCCGCGGAACCGCCGGTGGAGCGTCTCCTGGGTGGCGAGCGCCTCGCCGAGGACTTCGCCCGAAGCGGCGATCACGGCAGCCGCCGTCTCGTCGCAGGTCGATTCGATGGTCAGAATGGACATCGGCCTATTATGGACCGCGGGCCGGGCCGCTCAGAAGGGGGCGGGCCGGCAGCGGGGTCCGGCGGTGCACGTGGCGGCTCCGCTTGCCGGCAGGTCGGTGCCCTCCCACCCCGCTTTCTGCTACCTTTTCCGCAGATCGTCCGCCCCGCTTGTCACGCACCTGGCGAACCGCTCGCCCCCCGCGCCGCGTCTACCTCCTAAGGAGTTTCTCCTTGACCATCGATCCGGCGTTCACCGCCGCTCTTCAGCAAGCCTCCCTCGAACTGCCGCCGACGCAGGTGGAACGGTTACAGGCTTATGCGCAATCGCTGTGGGACTGGAACGAACGGCTCAATTTGACGCGGCACACCAGCTGGGAGCTGTTCGTTCACCGGGACCTGCGGGACGTGCTGCAGCTGGCCCCGCTGTTGAAGGCCGGGGAGGAAGTCCTCGACCTCGGCTCGGGCGGGGGCGTCCCGGGGATCCCCCTGGCGATCGTCCGTCCCGACTTGCAGATCTCGCTCTGCGAATCGGTCGCGAAACGGGCGGCGGTTTTGAATACGATGGTCGAAACATTAGCGTTACCGATTCCCGTTTATGCCTCACGCGGCGAGGACCTTCTGGACGATTTCAGATTCGACACGATCACCGTCCGGGCGGTCGGCTCGCTGCGGAAACTGTGCGGCTGGATGGAGCCGCATTGGTCCTCGATCGGCCGCGTACTGGCGATCAAAGGTCCCAAATGGGTGGAAGAACGGGGGGAAGCCCGCCATCACGGGGCGTTCTCCGGCCTGCAGCTCCGCCGAGTCGCCACCTACCCCCTGGGCGATGGCGAAAACGAGGGTGTCATTTTGCAAATTTGCAGGCAAAATGATCCTCGCTACGTCTGAACCTGTGCCCCCTTTCCGCTTCACACGTCCGCCTCTCCTGATCGACGCAGTTTGCGCCCATGTCTGATTACAACCTGACGCACCTGAAGCAATTGGAAGCCGAGAGCATTCACATCATCCGGGAAGTGGCGGCGGAATTCAAAAATCCGGTGCTCCTGTACTCGATCGGCAAAGACTCGGCGGTCCTGCTGCAACTGGCGCTCAAAGCGTTTGCTCCGGGCAAGCTCCCTTTCCCGCTGATGCATATCGATACCACCTGGAAATTCCAGGACATGTACCGGTTCCGTGATGATTACGTGAAGAAGGAACTGGGGCTCGAGCTGTTGGTCTACACCAACAAGGAAGGGCTCAAACATCACATCATGCCGTGGGAAGACAGCGAAAAGCACACCGAGTTGATGAAAACCGACGCGCTCAAAGCGGCGCTCGACCTGCACGGCTTCGATGCGGCTTTCGGGGGCGCCCGTCGGGACGAAGAAAAGAGCCGCGCCAAAGAGCGGGTCTTCAGCTTCCGTGATCGCACCCATCGCTGGGATCCGAAAAACCAGCGGCCCGAATTGTGGCACCTGTACAACGGCCGGATCGATAAAGGGGAGAGCATTCGGGTCTTCCCGATGAGCAACTGGACCGAGCTCGACGTCTGGCAATACATCCATCTCGAGCAGATTCCGATCGTGC
>CAYNVI010000023.1:0-18566 GCA_964400585.1 uncultured Pirellulaceae bacterium
GCGGACGCCGGTGAAGCGACTGCGGAAGCCGCCGAGGAGTCGGCGCCGACCGCAGCAGCCTCCCTCCCGGCGGAAACCACGGCTGTCGAGCCGCCGGCGACCGCCGACATCGCGTCCTCGGACCAAGCGGCGACTCTCGCCGAAAAGGCAGCGGCCGACTCCGCGGCCACGCCGGGCCCGGCAAGCGAGGGGGCGAGCTCCGAGGAGGGGGCAGCCGGATCCGATGCCGCCGACACGCCCGCTGACGTGACCGCCTTGAAAAGCTTCCGGGAGCCGCGTGACGAATCGCAGGAAAGCTCCAGCGAGCCCACCCCAGCACCTCCCGAGGTCCCGGAGCCTTACCGGCATCCGTTACCCGACCAGGATCAGGTTGCGAAACTCGCCAAAGAATGGCAGATCGGTGCGCATCGCGCCCGACAGATCGTGCGCTGGCTGTGCGACCCCTTCACCAGCGGCTCCAGCCCGACGATCGCCGCCCGTGCCGCCGTCATGCAGCGCGTGCCCAAGCTCAGCGAGCTGAAGGATGGCGATCAAGTAGCCGGAGTGGTCGTGGGGGTCGCCCCGTTCGGCGTGTTCGTCGAACTCGGTCCCGACTGCAATGGTTTGATCCACGTCAGTCGCCTTTCCGAATCGTACGTCGAGGACCTTCACGAAGCCGTGCAGGTCGGCGACGTCGTGGTCGCCTGGGTGACCGGGGTCGATGCCAAGCGGCGGCGCGTCGCGCTGTCCGCGGTGGCCCCAGAACGAGAAGCGGAATTGGCTGAACAACGAAAGCAACGGCAGGGCGAAGGCCGCCGTGGAGGAGGCCGCCCCAGTGGTGGGCGGGGAGGACAACGCGGTGCGGCTCCTGGGGGCCGCTCGAGCGGCGGCGGGACCGGCGGGCGGCGACGCGACGGGGGCAAAGCTCCCCGCGGCCGTGATGGCGGTAAGTCCCGCGAACAAGGACCGCGCGTCTACACGAAGGTCAGCAAATCAAAAGCCGAACCGCCACCGCTCACCGAAGCGATGCAGAAAGGAGACGAACCGCTCCGCACCTTCGGCGACCTGATGCAGTTCTTCCAGAAAGAAAAGCAGGTAAAACCTAAGAAGCAGGGGGGGGCAGGAAAGCCCGCAGAAGGAAAAGCGACGCCGTCGGCGGAACCCGCTGTACCGCCCGCGGAGAAGCCCCCGTCCGCTGGTGAGTCACCTCCACCCTCTGCCGAAGGATCCGCACCCAACCCTTCCGATTCCGCCTCTCCCTCCCCCGACCACGATTCCGATGCGCCCACCAAGCCATCGAGCGAATCATCGACTGAGGGCTAGCCAACGCTTCGCATCATGAACAACGAACTGAACGAGCGTCTCAATGCGGCGATCGAGCGTGGACGCCGCCGCAGCCAACAGGCGGACGAAGCCGAACGCCAGCAGAAACTGAGCGAAGAGGAACTGAAACGCCTCCATACGAGCTACCGCTTGGCGCTCTCCGAGCGGATCGAAAAGGGGATCGAGCAAATCTGCAACCACTTCCCCGGCTTCCGTCGCGAAACCCTGTACGGCGAACATGGCTGGGGAGCCGCCTGTTGGCGTGATAACCTGACCGTTGCGAAAGGGCGAAGATCGAGCCATTTCAGCCGACTGGAAATGATGATCCGGCCGCTGAACGACTACTTCGTCCTGGAACTCAAAGGGAAGGGGACGGTTGCCAACAAAGAACTGTTCAACCGCAGCCACTTCGTACCCCTCCAGGAAGTCGACCGCACCGAGTTCGAACAGCTGATCGATAGCTGGGCGGTCCATTACGCGGAGATCTACGCTGCCAAAGAGGGCTAGCCCTCGCAGGCCGATGTCCCGCCCCTCCTGGCAGCCGCACCCGCTCGCGTGATCCCCCCTTCCTCCCACGCTCGCTTGCAGATTGCCCCGTCCCCTTCGCTTGCGCCGCTTGCCTTCCCTTCCTCCGCACAAAGGCACTGACCCCCGTGCGAGGCGGTTGCAAGCCGCATTCCTCCCAGGCCACGCAGTCCTCCCATGCACAAAGGGACTGACCCCCCTTTGCGCCGACCCCCTTTGCGCCTCGCGCTCGCCAGCAGGCCGCCCCGTCCCCTTCGCTTGCGCCGCTTGCCTTCCTCCCCTCCGCCAAAAGGCACTGCCCCCCGCTGGAAGGACATTCTTCCCAGGTTACGCAGTCCTCCTAGTCACGAAGGGACTGACCCCCTTTGGGAGGAGCGGCTGAGCTGGGGCCCTGCCGGATGGCTTCCTAACCGGCACGACCGGCACGCCAACCCTATTCGGCAATGTAACCGGAATACTCACGGTCGCTGGCCCGTCCCGTCGATCTCTTTTGCACAGCCGACGCCCTGCACCGCTCGCAGCGGCCCTCCCCTGTAGGCGTCGCTGTCCCCTCGGTGGATGCTTTTTCCTTTGGAGATCCCGGACGGTCGATGCCATGAATCGCAATCGCTACTTCTTGTTGGGAATCCTGCTGATCTTGCTAGGCTGCCAGTTCCGCATGGTGCAATCTTTCGTTTTGAACGAACCGACGACTCGGGCCTTGGCGCGAGTCACTAAGACAAAGCCGGTGGCTAGCAGCGACGCGATGTCGACCTTTTTGATGCAGGTCTATCCGCATCCGACCAAGCGGATCTCACCGCCGCGCTGGCTGGGGCTCGCCACAATCGCCGCCGGCGCGGTCATCACCTTGCACAGCGTGGCGATGCCCCGCTCTTGAGCCCCCTGACTCGGAACCCCTGCCCCGGATCTCGTGCCTCTGAGTTCCTGCTGGGAACATCCCCTCCAGCGTCAAGGAAGACGCCTCGGATGCTTGTTGGAAATGGCCTCCGCCAATTCCCGCTCGCATCTCCCGCCCCGCCCCTTCCTTTCTTCGCGGAATCACGCCCCATGCTTTTGCTATTGCTCCTTGCGATGTGGCTTCGCGCCCCGGTCACCTTCCCTCCCGTGACACGTTGGGCGTTTATCGGCCTCCTGGCCCTCGGCGCGATCGGCCTGCATCCGCCTGCCGGCGGCAAGGCTCAAGGTCCGCCTCCCCGTACGACCGCGACCGATGGGCTCGCGGAGGACTCGATCGAGCGACTGACTTCGGTCCGGGAAGAGCCGCGACAGCGATCCTCATCATCGCACCGTGAAGGGACACGACTGGAAACCGTGCCCGGCCGCGTGATCGAAGTCGGGCGTCGCTGGGCCTTCGTCAGCGACCAAGAGCAGACAACTTTTCGGTTGCTGGAAAACCTAGCCTTGGAGCGGATTGCCCGCGCGATCCGCCTGGAACCCGGCGACGATCACTGGGCGGTCAGCGGGACCTTGACCGAATTCTCGGGCCAGAACTACCTGTTGCTGCAGGTGGTCACGCGGGCTTCCAGTCGTCCGACCGGGCAGGCGGCTCCCAGTAGCCCTACCGGGCGTTCCGAGCCGGCGGTTCCAGCGGCGTCACTCGCCCGCCCCAAGCCGCTGGAGTGAACGGCTGGCGGGCATTCGCCCGACCTGCCTTTACGCTCGAAGGCCACACCCTCTCACCCTGCGTGGCAGGGGAGAGGGAGCCCTCGAATCGGTAACATCGGCGATATCTAGCAGGGACGTCGCCCGTCTAATCGCGACTGCGTCCGCCGCTACGACCGCCACGTCCACGTCCACCGCCGCCACCGCCACCGCCACCGCCGCCACTGCGACGTTGCGGACGCCGGCCACGACCTTCGCCATCCTCATCGCTGTCCCCGTCGCCACCGTCGCCTTCGACGGCAGCCGCCATTTCATCCTCTTGCCCCAATTCGTCCAGGGCTTTACGTCGGCTCAGCTTGACGCGGTCGTGCTCGTCGACGTCGATAACCAACACCTTCATCGCGTCCCCAACCGAGACGACTTTGTCGATGCTGCTGATGTAGCCGCTCGACAATTCGCTGATGTGGCACAATCCATCGCGGCCCGGGAGGATTTCGACGAACGCCCCGAAGTCCTTGATGCTGCTGACGATCCCGTCGTAGATCTTGCCGATCTGGACCGTCGCCGTACAAGCTTCGACCGCTCGCAGGGCTTCCTGAGCGCTTTCGGCATTGGCGCTGGCGATCAGCACCGTGCCGTCGTCGTCGACTTCGATGACCGCCCCGGTCGACTCCTGGATGCCCCGGATATTTTTGCCGCCGGGACCGATCAACGCCCCGATCTTGTCGGCCGCGATCTTGGTTCGCAGCAAGCGGGGCGCGGTCTGGCTGATTTCCTTGCGGGGACGCGAAATCGTCGTCAGCATCTTCCGCAAGATCTCGATGCGGGCTTCGCGGGATTGCTTCAACGTCGCCCGGATGATGTCCTCGCCGATCCCGGTGATCTTCAGATCGAGCTGGATGCCGGTGATCCCGTTTTGGGTACCGGCGATCTTGAAGTCCATGTCGCCGAAGTGATCTTCGTCGCCCAGGATATCGGTCAGCAGGCACCACTTGTCGTCGTTATCTTTTACCAAGCCGACGGAGATCCCGGCCACCGGATTGGTGATCGGCACGCCGGAGGCCATCAGCCCCAAGGTCGCCCCGCAGACCGACGCCATCGAGCTGGAACCATTCGATTCCAGGATGTCGCTGATCACACGGATCGTATAAGGAAATTCGTCGGCGCCCGGCAGCACCGGAGCGACGCTCCGCTCGGCCAAGGCACCATGCCCGATTTCCCGCCGTCCCGGCCCTCGGATCGGGCGGCATTCCCCGACCGAGAAGGAGGGAAAATTGTAATCGAGCATGAACTTCTTGCTGATCTCTTCCTGCAGTCCGTCGACCCGTTGTTCGTCACGCGAGGTGCCCAGGGTGACCGTCACCAAGGCCTGGGTTTCGCCTCGCTGGAAGAGCGACGAACCGTGGACCTTCGGCAACAGGTCGGTCTCGCAGTAGATCGGGCGGAGCGACGAGCCATCGCGGCCGTCGGGACGCGTGCCGGCGAGGATCAGGTCGCGGACCACCTTGGCTTCGAGATCGTGCCAAGCCGACTTGAAACGTCCGACTTCGATCGCCCCGTCCGCTTCGGGGTCGGGAATCACTTCGCCCATCGCGCGGTCACGGAGGGCGCGGACCACGTCGGCGCGTTCCTGCTTGCCAGGCGTCTGCTTCGCTGCTTTGAATTCGTCGTAGTAGGAACTGGTCAACCGCTCCAGCAACCCATCCCCTGCGGGAGGCACATACGTTTGCTTGGTCGGATTGACCTTCTGGTAGAATTCCTCATGCAGATCCAGGATATCGCGGATCGTACGATGGGCGAACTGAATCGCTTCCAGCATCTGGTCTTCGGGCATCTCCTGAGCAAACCCTTCGACCATCGCGACCGCATCACGGTTGCCGCTGACGATCATGTCAAGTTCGCTCTCCTCGAGATCGTCGAAGGTCGGGAAGGCGATCAATTCGCCGTCGACTTTGCCGACGCGCACGCTGGCCAGGGGTCCCAGGAAGGGCAGCGGACTGATGTGGCAGGCCAAGGCGGCGCCGTTCATCGCCAGTACGTCGCCGTCGTGCTGCATGTCGCTGGAGAGGACAAAATTCTGGATCTGGACTTCGGCTTTAAAGCCTTCGGGCCAGAGCGGGCGGATCGGACGGTCGATCAACCGCGAACTGAGCGTTTCTTTGGTCGTCGGCCGGCCTTCCCGCTTCAGGAAGCCGCCGGGAAATTTCCCGGCCGCCGCGAGACGCTCGCGGTAATCGCACATCAGCGGAAAAAAATCGATCCCCGCACGAGGCGTCCCGGTGGCCATGGCGCTCAGCACCACCGTTTCGCCATATTGCACCAGGACGCTGCCGGCAGCCTGCTTTGCCATCTGGCCGGTCTCGAACGACAGGGCATGCCGGCCGATCTGCTTTTCAACTCGAATCTTCACTATTGCTTTCCTTCGTCCAACAAACAACAAATCAACAAGCGGCCGCCGATGGGCGAACGCCGATGGCCTTGGAAACCCAAAACCGGAGGGACAAGCGCGGGCAACGTTCCGACAAGGAACGACCTTTCCGACGGCTTGCTAGATCTTTATCCAGTCATGCCGCCGGCGCCTTAAACGGGCCGGCGGATGGCGGGGTGTCGGCCTTCAGACCCTTCCCACCGAACCCCCAGGCACCCGGGGATGCCCGCATGCGGCGGGAAGACCATGGCGAACCAGCCGGTTCGCTCAGAGAGAGGAGAGGGATCAAAGAGCAACCGCGGCCACCCCGTCCCGGGCCGCCGACGGCACCCGATCGGAGCCATCCGCGACGCTGCCAGTTATTTCCGAATCCCGAGACGACCGATGATATCAAGGTACCGCTGCGGGTCCGACTCACGGACGTAATCGAGCAAGCGGCGACGGCGACTGACCAGCCCCAAGAGGCCGCGTCGCGAACTGTAATCTTTGCGGTGCGTCCGCATGTGCTCGGTCAATCCGTTGATCCGGGTCGTCAAAATGGCGATTTGCACTTCCGCCGACCCGGTGTCGCTGTCATCGGCCCGATGCTCGGCAATGACTTCCTGCTTGCGCTCTTTGGTAATCGTCATAATCGATTCTTTGGCTTCTTCCGACTAACGTTTTTTTCTGTTCACTGCATTTCTGGCATTCACCCGACAGGTTCCACCCTCCCCCTCGCCAGCCAGCGTTGGCTTGACGCCAAAAATGGTTTCCCGGGCCTCGCCCGGCGGCCGACGAATCAACGCCATCGGGGGCGAGACCAGGCCACTCGCTTCCCGCTAAACCACTGTCGTGTCGTGACTTAGGGAAGCGAAGGCAGCGAGAAACCGGCTGCGGGTGGACCTTCAGTAAGGTCGCTAAGTGTAACGCTGGCAAGCGGTTTTGCAACGCCAAAAAAGGCGGCCGCCCGCAAAGTTTGCGGGATCGCTCGCCACTCGCTCCGTCGTCGGCGAAAATGAGGTAGGGTCTGACACATGGCCGGCGGTAGTTCGCCCTCCGGCGACCCCGCCGCTCCGGTTTCCCCTGCCCCGTCTCTCCGGTTCAACCTCCGGTTCAATAGGCTCTTTTCAACAGGCCCTTGCCGCAGGCCCGGTCGAGACACGCACGCGGCCTTCCAGCCAAGAACGCCTGCCGACGGCTCGGCGAGGCGTTCCGTTTTCCTTGCAACCGCGAAAGCCCCTCATGTCGCGTAACCCCACTTTCTCCTTCGGCGACGCCCAGCCGAGCCGCCAACAGATCGGCGTGGTCGCCTCCATCGGGATGGCGATCCTGGCAGGCCTCTTCGTCCTCTACCTGGTCGCCGCGGGGATTTACACCGTCAAGGAATACCAGGAAGCGGTCATCCTCCGCTGGGGCAAGTACGCCCAAACCGTCGGCCCCGGACTCCACTTCAAGCTTCCCTGGGTCGATCAGGCGATCATCGTCGATACCAACGAGTCGGGCATCCGGTTGCCCCATGGGGCAACCAATGGTCAGGCTGCCTACGGCGACTCCCGCCGCCGCGTCGGCAGCAGCGGGGATGAGACGCTGATTTTAACGGGCGACCTGTATGCCGCCGTCGTCGAATGGAACGTGATGTGGCGGATCTCCAATCCGCAGGCGTTCGTCATCAACTTCGGCGACCGGGAGACGCTGGAAGGTTGCATCCGCGGGATCGCCCGCAGCACGATGCATCGCGCCGTCGGTGACTACTCGGCCGAACAGGTGTTGACCGAAAACCGCGAAGAGATCCGCCAGCAGGCGATCGATGACATGAAAAGCCAACTGGCCCTGCTCGACGCGGGAGTCACGATCACGCAGATCCAGATGCAGCGGATCACCCCGCCCGAACGGGTCAAACCTGCCTTTGACGAGGTCAACGCCTCGATCCAACAACGAGACGAGCTGGTCTACGAGGCCCGGAGCGAACGCAACAAGCTGATCCCGGCCGCTGAAGCCGAAAAGGATCGCCTGGTCCGCGAAGCGGAAGGCTACGCCGCCCGGCGGAAGGCGGAAGCCGACGGGGAGATCAACGCCTTGCTTGCCAAATACGAAAGCTACGAAGCGGCCCCCGAGGTCACGCGGCGGCGGATGTACCTGGAGACGATGCAGGACGTGCTGAGCAACAGCGGTCCCAAGACGATCCTCGATAGTGACCTGCAAGGGCTGCTGCCGATGCTCGACCTGAACTCCAGCACAACAACTCCTTAGCGTCGCCCCTTTCGCCAGGAGCGGAAAAAAGAGGCGGGGCCCAGGTGCGGGGAACGCGGCCTTCGCGTGCCGCGCACCAAAAAAACTGGGGTGCCTCGCCCAAAACTTTTCCCAAGACCCGCCACGTCTTGGCCCTCCGCGCGTTCCCCCTCCCCTCGCTCTCACACCTTCCCCCCTACCGCTCAAGCTTCCATGAATAACGCCACTCTTCGCAACACGCTCCGTGTCCTCGCCGTCCTGGCGCTGTTGCTGATCCTACTCCCCTTCTGGGTCTTTGTGATCGACGAGCGGGAGATGGCCGTGGTCCTCCGCTTCGGAGCCCCGGTCCGCGAATACCTGGAACCGGGGGCGCATGTCAAAATCCCCTTTGTCGAAACGGTCCGGCGACTTCCCAAGACCTACCAGTTCTGGTCGGGGGAAAACGATCCGATCCCCGACCTGCCGACCAAGGACGACAAGAAAATCGAACTCTTTCCCTGGGCGATCTGGCAGATCAACCAGCCGACAACCTTCGTCAAACGGATGCGGAGTGAAGCGGTGGCGGAGGAACGCGTCCGCCAGATCACGCGGAGCGCTATCCGGGATGTGATCAGCCAATACGATCTGGCCGAATTGGTGCGGAGCACCGACCGTCCGATCCCTAAGTCGTCGGACTTCAACGTCACGGGCGGCGATCTGGCGGGCAGCGATCTCGCCTCGACGGTCGAAGCGACGGTCGAAGATGTCACCGACAAGGAAATCCGCTTCGGCCGGCCGCAGATCCTGGAGGAGATCAGAGCAAAGGCCCAGGAACGGCTGGCGCAACAATCGTCCGAGGAAGATGCGATCGGCCGCGGCATCGAATTGCTCGATGTCGGGATCAGCCAAATCGATTTTGTCGAAAGCGTCCAGAAGAAGACCTTCGACCGCTGGATCGCCGAACGCAACGCGATCTCCGCCGCTAACGTGAACGAAGGAGAGCGGCTGAAGCAGGCGATCATCAATGAAGCCAAAGCGGATGTCGAACGGATCGAAGGGGAGGGCCAACAGAAGGCGAATGAGACCAAAGGGAAAGCCGACGCGGAGGTGATCCAGCGCTATGCCGATGCGCTCAATAAGGTGGGAGAATTCTATACCTTTTCGCGCACGCTGCAGGTCTACGAAGAAGCGATCGGCAGCGACAGTCGCCTGGTGCTGACCACCGACAGCGACCTGTTCGACCTGCTGAAACAACTCTCCCCTGCGGAAGCCACGCCCTTGCAAGCCACGCCTGCGGAAGCCACCGAGGGCGACACGGCAGCCGCCGAGGAGGACTGAGAGCCTCTCCGGAAAAGCCCGCGCCCTACAACCGGAAAGGCTTCCGTGAAAGTGAAGGTCGCAGCGGCGGCGGTCGAAGGAAGGGGATAGGCCGCCCCCTGGCTTGCCATCGGCCCGGTTTCCTCTCGCATCCTGTCCAGGCTGTCGAAATGCTCGACTTCACGACGCAACGCCCGCAATTGATGATGCTGGCCGGCATCGTGATGCTCGGCTGGGTCCTCGTGCGTCGCCAGATCAAGACGCGACGGAGGTTGTCCCGCGAACAACGGCACCACGACCGGGCTGTCCGCGACCGCGGCCGACAGGATACCCGCAGGGTTCCCTTGTCGGGGGCTCCGGTCGAAACGCTCCGCTGGCAAGGAGAAATGTTCGACCTGCAACGTGAACTGAAAGCGGAGCTGGAAACAAAGATCGCGGTCGTCCAATCGCTGCTCCGCCAGGTCGACCAGCGGATCGACCGACTGGAATCGCATGCCGAGTCGGTCGACCCGCTGACGGCAGATCAAGCCGAGCAGGTCCGCCGCTTGAACGCGGCGGGCGAAACCGCCCAGGCGATTGCCGCGCGGCTGGAACTTCCCTTAGGGGACGTCGAGTGGCAACTGGCGATCACGCGGGGAACGGCTTAATCCAGTTTGAAGCCGCTGGGAAGGACGGCGTTCTTGATCACGATCGGGATCCCATCGCGGATCTGGACCGCGTCGACTTCGCCCTGGTAGTCGGTTTGCTTGTCGTTGACGACGCGCACGTCCTTGCCGATCCGGCAATTTTTGTCGAGGATCGCGCCGTCGATCACGCTGTTGGCGCCGATCCCGATCGGGATGCCTGAGGGGTCGCCCACTTGCTTCTCTTTCGATTCGGTGAAGTCCGAGCCCATCACGACGCTGTTGCGGATCGTTACGTTTTCTCCGATCACGGTCCGCAGGCCGATGACGCTGTTCTCGATCACGGCCCCTTTTCCGATCTGGCAGCCGTCGGCGATCAGGCTGCCGTGGACCTTCACGTCTTCCATCAAGCTCGGCGGCAAAAACCGGGGGCGGCTGTAGATTACCGATTCGGGACGGTTGAGATTGCAGGGGGGGGTCTTGCTGGCGAGACTGAGATTCGCCTCGTAGAACGCACGGATCGTCCCGATGTCTTCCCAGTAATCGTCGAACAGATGAAGCTGGACGTGCTTGCTGCGGATCGCGGCGGGGAAGACCTCTTTGCCGAAGTCCTGGTAATCGGTCTTCAGCAACGAATCGACCAGGAAGGCACGATTGAAAATATAGAGCCCCATACTGGCGATGCAGTCGCGACCTTTCGATTCGACCCCCGACGCATCGATCCAGGCCGGATCGGTCCGGACCATCTGGACCTCTTCTTCGGTTTGGGGTTTTTCCAGGAAGCCGGTCACCCGCCCGCTATCATCGGTCTTCATGATGCCGAGTGCACCGGCGTCCTTCCGGTCGACCGGGATCCCGGCGATCGTCACATCGGCGCCGCTGTTCACGTGGGATTCCATCATGTCGCGGAAGTCCATCCGGTAGAGCTGATCGCCAGAGAGGATCACCACGTACTCGACGTCCGGCTGCTCGACATATCGCAGGTTCTTCCGCACCGCATCGGCCGTCCCCTGGTACCAATCGGTCCCTTCCTCGACCGTCTGCTGCGCCGCCAGCAATTCGACGAACCCGCCGCGGAAATGGTCGAAGCTGTATGTCTGCCGGATGTGACGATGCAGGCTGACCGAGAGGAACTGGGTCAGCACGTAGATCCGATTGAGGTCGCTGTTGATGCAGTTGCTGATCGGGATATCGATCAAGCGATACTTCCCGGCAAGCGGAACGGCTGGCTTGGAGCGAATCTTGGTCAGAGGAAAGAGACGTGTTCCTCGTCCTCCGCCAAGAATCAGGGCAATGGTGTTCCGCATAACGCTGCTGATACCTTCTCGAGTCGAAACGATGGGGTGAGTCTTGTCCGCAATGATAACACTCTGCGGCACCCGAGCAAAAGCACGGCGGCCCCCCCCCGAACCTGCTGGCGATGCTTCGGCGATTGGGCTGGGGCGGTTGCCACCCCCGCCCTGCGCCCAATGCCATCCACTTTGTAGCCGAACGACGCGAGCCGTCCGGTTTCGCAACGTAAGTCCCCAAGAAATACCGGGCGGCTTGCGCCGCTCCGCTAACAAAAATGTCACTGACGATGCGAAAGCAGATGGCATTGGCCCTGCGCCCGCCAACCGTTGCACGCTGAAAAGCAAACGGATGAGAGGTTGCGTCGAGATCATGTGCACACCCAGTGCCAACCGCTGGCGTTTCGTGAGCGGGCGGGGCCGCCCCGCCCCGCGGCGCTTCGCGTCCCCGGTCCTCCGGTTACCAGTACTTTTCGAAGCGGATCGTTCCCGGACCCGGAGCCTGTTCGTGATGCGCCTGTTCGTGGTGCCGGAACCCGCGCGCCTCGAGCAGTTGCAGCATCCCCGGCGACTTCCAAGGAGGGGCTCCGGGCGGCACATAGCCGATCATCGCGGGGTTGCCGCACAAGAAGACGTGGGTCTTCGCCGGAGACATCTCGATCCCCGCCCGCCGCTCCAACGTCCCTGTTGCGAACATCTCCTGGAGATACTCTTTGCCGACATAGTGCGGGTCGTTCGGATCGGTGTTATGAGGCTCACGCGTTGTCAGCGGCAGGTAGATGAAATTGGAGTGCTGCCTCATCAGCTGGGAATGGATATCCCGGTAGGCGAGGTCCCCCAGGTAACGCACCGTGGTCGCGATCACGATCCGACCGCGGTGCCCCGACCGCAATAGCTTCGCCGCCATCGCATTGTGAGGGGCTTCGCCGGTCCCGGTCCCTAGCATCACGACGTCCTCTTCGGGAGCCACTCCTGCCAACGTGTAGCTGCCGACGATTTTTGGGGCGATCGCCACCCGGTCTCCCGCCTGCAGGCGGAACAGTCGCGGGGTCAACGCCGGAGCCGGCTCCGTGGCCGCGTCGGCATACCGCACCAGCGTGACGTAGAACTCCAAGTAGTCGACGTCCTCGCAGCACGCCAAACGACCGTCAGGCCCCAGCATCGGGCAGCAGATCGAATAGGCTCGTCGGACTACCTTCCGTCGTTTCTTCTCGGGCACGGTTTCGGCTTGCGCTCCCACGACCCGCGGTTCCCAATAGCCCAACCCCAAGGCGACGTACTGTCCTGGCTGGAACCGCGGAACCCCGGCATCGGGGCGGATCCGGAACCGCGCGAGATGCTCGTGCGCGTCGATCCGTGCGACGATCGTCGCGTTGTAAAACTTTTGGCGCAGCGATTCCTGCGCGGCAGCGTTCACCGCTTCGGACGCTTTGGTCGGCTCGGTCGGGTGGTCCAACAGGCTATCCTTCGCAGCAGGGTCGAGTTCGCGGAAAGGGGCCGATTCATACCAAGTCCCCAGCATAGCGGCAATGCAAGCGGAATAGGCGCGCCCCCACCCTCCCCCAAAGAAACAGGGAAGCGGCGGGCCGCGGAAGGGTCACGCCGCCTTTTTTCCTGCCGCCATTGGTTCGTTGTCCCCGCCCGTTCGGCTATCATAAGGGCGATATGGCTTGCTTCTCGCGAAGCTTGTTGACGCTGTGCGCCCCGGAGCCTCCCATGCCCCTTTTCGCCCCCTGCCCGCCTGTCTCTGCCTCGTCTGTCTGCCGGGCCGTCACCTGCCTCGGACTGCTGATGGCCAGCTGGCTGGATGCCTCCTCCCTCTCGGCCGCCCGCTGGACCGATGTCTCGGGAGAAAAAACGATCGAAGCCGACTTCGTCGGCGTGCTCGGTGAGCAGGTCATCCTGGAACTGCCCAGCGGCAAACGGAGCGCCATCGCCCTTCGCAATTTGCAGTACGAGAGCCGCCAACAGGCGCTCGAACTGGAACAGACGCGGCAGGAACACATGAGCAGCGTAGCGGGTGAACTGAAACGCGCCGTTGAGAAGGAACTCGAAGCAGGCCCCAAGCAGGTCGCCCCCCCCGAGGTGACGGTCGCGCCATATCAGCCCCTGCCGGACAATGCCAGCCTGGAAACGGCGGCGCGGCATGCCGCCGAGCAGGTGCAAGCCGGCCATCTCCGTGCCGTCTGGGATGGCCTCCCCCCCTCGTATCAGGCGGATGTCGAACAGGTGGTCAGCGAATTCGCGCGGCAGATGGACCCCGCGGTCTGGCAGGACAGCCTCGGCTTGCTGCAACGCCTGACCGAATTGCTGGCCAGTCGCGAGCGCTGGATCTTCGCCTATCCGCCCTTGCAGGATTCGGGCAACGATCCGTCGACGCGGGAAGCCTACCGGGCTTTCCTCGGCTTGGTGCAAACCTTATTCGATCCGGAGACGCTGACGCTGGAACGCCTGCAGCAAGGCAATCTGGAAGCGTGGATCGCCGAACGGGATGCGCAACTCGCCCCCTTCCTGGTGCAACTGGAATCGTTGAACTCCGGCGGCTCACCCCTTGATCCCTCGCGGATCAAGATCGAGATGATCGACGAGAACCGCGGCACCGTCCTGATGCCGCTCGACGGGGCCACCGCTGCCGCCGGCAGGGGAACCCCGCGGGGCGCCGGGGGGCCCGCGGCAATGGGCAGTGCCCAGATGGAAATGGGGAGTGCCGAGATGGGAATGGGCAGCGCGGAGATGGGAATGGGCAGTGCGGAGATGGGAATGGGCAGTGCTGCCGGGGCGAGGCGACCCGCCGGCGGCCCCCCATCGCAAGTCTTCGTCCGCGTCGAAGGCCACTGGGTCCCCGAAACGATGGCCAAACAGTGGGACCAACGGATCGCGGAAGTGCGGAAGACGATCCAGGAGCAACTGCCTTCCCGCGTCGCCGAAATTCGCCCCCTGGTGGCGATGGCCCAACAAACGGTCGATCAGTACCTGCGTCCGCTGGAGACGGCCGGAAGCGAAGCCGAATTCCATGCCGAACTCGGCCAATTGGCTGGGCAAGCGGCCGGGATGGCGATGGCGGCGTTCGCCGGCATGAACCGGGGCGAGGGGAGGTCCGGCGGCCCCTTCGGGTCCTCGATGGGGAGCCCGACGGGCCCCGCTGCAATGGAAGGGGGGGCGATGGGCGAGGGATACGGGAGCCCAGGATACGGCAGCGGGAACTTCGGCGATCCCGGCGGAGTGCCCTCCAGCGGCAGCATGATGCAGGAGAGCGGCGGTGGCAGCCGCCCCCCGGGGGCAAGCGTCCCCTCGAGCGCCGAAATGATGGAGGATCGCGGCAGCAATTAGGCCAAACTTGAACCTCGCTCCCAAAGGGGTCCGCTCCCAAAGGGGTCAGTGCCTGTTTGCGTGGGGTCCGCTCCCAAAGGGGTCAGTGCCTGCTTGCGTGGGCAGCCTAAGCGAAATAGGCAGGATATTTAGCCTGAGGCAGTTCACGGGCTTTGGGGGACCCCTGCTAAATTCCCAAAAGGGGTCAGTCCCCTTTCGCTTGGGTGGTGTGCGTAAAGTGCACAGCGAGGGATAGCCAGGTCAATCGGTAAATTTCGTCCAGCTTTCTGAGCGCTGCCTGCCAAAACATCATTTACAGAGCCCCGCGCCCACAAAGGCTCTGACCCCGTTCGCGCCGACCCCGTTCGCGCCGCTAAAGAGCCTCCAGCCCACAAAAGCTCTGACCCCGTTGGGGCACACAAAAGCTCTGACCCCGTTGGGGCAGACCCCGTTGGGGCACAAAAGCTCTGACCCCGCTGGGGCAGGGGGCGCGGTCGGGGCGGCTTAGCAGTCGTCGGGGCAGACGTCGGCAGGGTCAAAACTGCGGATCCGGATGCCAAACTTGTCGCCCACTTTAACGACCTCGCCGGTCGCGATCGGTTGACCGCCCACTTCCAGCGTCAGGGGCTCGTCGCAGTTCTTGTCGAAGGTCAGCATCGCCCCAGGACCCAAACTGAGCACGGTGTCGAGCGGGACACGCTTTTGGGCCAAGGTTACCGAGACGGCGGCCTGTACGTTCAGCACGCCGCGTTGGTAACCGTCGATTGTGCCTTCCTCCGCTCTCATCGGGATCATCCATGCGAAATGCACCCTGCGAAATGTTCGGGCGGGGAGAACGAAGTGGCCGAAGGCAGCGGACGCTGGCGTCATCGCGCCGCAGCCGCCGAACCAATCGCCCTCCCCAGCTGCCCTGCTGATGGGTATCGGCTCAAAAAAGCATCAAGCCGCAATCGATTTTTCGCGGCCCGGGAAGACGTCGTCAGTGGGGGGGGTATGTCCACCCTCCTTCCTAAACGCGGCATGCCGCGTTTAGGAAGGAGGGCCTGGCGGTGTCAGGCTGCCGAAACCTGCCCCCCCCAGCGATGCATACCCTCTCCGCTGGCAAGGTGGAGAATTGGCGGCTATGGGACAAGCTGCCCCAAAAAGAGGCTCTGAGAGGCCAAATCACCCGGTTCCCGCAGGAAATTTGCGTTGCAAACCCCTCACGCGAGGGTGACGTTCGGCGATAACAGCAGCTAGATTGTCGGTGTCGTTCAAACGCGACCACATTCCGAGAGCTCGCACTCCGAGCGCACTGGGCGGCACCGAAGAACGAATACCACACTGATCTTTGGAAAGAAAGTCGACGCGATGTCTTTGCTCGCTGTTCAATACCGGCTGGTTCCCGAAAGTCCCATTTTAATTGCGGCGAATCGGGAAGAGTATTACGACCGACCGAGTTTGCCCCCGGCGATCCAATCGGGCAAACCACGGGTGCTATGTGGAGTCGATCAAAAAGCGGGGGGCACCTGGTTGGGTGTCAACCAGAATGGGCTGTTCGTGGGGATTTCTAATCGGGCAACTGTGGCGCCCCTCTTTGGACAGCGTTCGCGTGGTGCCCTGGGTCTCGACCTCCTCCGCTGCACCTCGGCCAAGAAAGCGTTGGACAAGGCGCTGGCCGAAGTGGAAAAGACGCGATACGAAGGGGTCAACATCTGCGTCGCCGATGCCAAGGAAGGCTTTGTCGTCCATGTCGACGAGCAGACAGACGTGGCGGAGTTGCAGGAGGGGTTGAACATCATCGGGGCTCGCGATGTCAACGATCCGACCGATGAACGGGTGCAGATGGCTCGTCGCCTGTTGACGCTGCAAACGCTCGATTCGCCCGTCAAGTTTTTGGCGGTGGCCAGCAAAGTCTTCGCGCGTTCGCCGACCGCTCAGGGTCGGCCCAGCATGGTGATCCGCGGCAAGGAGCATGGGACGGTCAGCAGCACGCTGATCGCCTTGGGGGTCAAACCTCGCGACGCGATCTATCAGTTCGCCGCGGGTGCTCCCGACAAGACAAAGTACGAGGATTACTCGCCGATGCTGCGGGATATCCTCAGCCGAGGCTTGCGAGAAGCGCGCAGTAAAACGCGGGTGTAGTCTCCTTCACTCCGCCCTCCCGTCAAGCGTTTCCCGCCGAGCGATTCTGGACGTCCCCGTGCCTGTTCGGTCCCAACGACCGAGGCAGGCGGGCTGGCGGCCGGATCCTCCTCCGGACGCTCAGGAAGCCTCACGATCGAATCCCTATGGACGACGCGTCTTCTCGATCGGCGCCCTGTCCCTTTGGAGCGCGGGCGTTGCGGCGGCTGCTCGATGCTGGCTTCTGCCGTTCGGCCGAGCAGTTTCCGACGCTCGGTTCGACCAACCAAGCGGCCCTGCAAGAATCGCTGGAGACCGCCGGCAAGCCGAGCGAGGCATACTACCCCCGGCTGATCGCGGCCGACCGGCAGACTGCAGGGCGCGGGCGGCAGGGCCGGAACTGGCACGCCGATCGCGGGACGTTGACGTTTTCCTGGACCGCCGTCGTCGCTGCGTTGCAGTTGCCGGACGAGGCATTGTCGAGCGTCGCGCTGGCCGCCGGGATGGCGGTCGCCGACGCGATCGAATCGACCATCCCCCCTTATCAGTGCCGACTGAAGTGGCCCAATGACGTGCATGTCGGGGCGGGGAAAGTCGCGGGGATCCTGGTTGAATCGAGCACGCTGGCGCCGCGGCGTCTGGTGATCGGGATCGGCGTCAACGTGGCCACCGATCTGACGGCGGCAGAGGAAGAGGTGCAGCGACGGGCGGAATCGTTGACCCGTCTGAGCGGGCGTTCGCTGCAGCGGTATGACCTCCTACCGCCGATCGTCGAATGCCTGTCCGAACGACTCGGGCAACTGCGCGAGGCGCGGCCGTCACTGCTGGCAGGTTATCGCCGTCGCTGCCTGCTGACCGGACGTCTGGTCCGCTACCAACACGGCCAGGAGATGCGGACCGGCACCGTGCTCGGGATCGACGCCGCCGGATCGCTCCAGATCGCTACCGCCGAGGGGACCGAGACGGTCCGCTCTGGCGAAGTTCATTTCCAAGGGAACGAGTAAACCGAGACCATGCCGACCGACGAATCTGCCGCTCCCGCGACGCTGGACGAGGCCATGCGCGGCGATCGCCATCGCCTTCGCCAACTGCAAACACGCTGGCAGCGTCTGCAGCGCGAAGGCAAAGCCTGGGAGGCGTTGCAAGCCGAATGGCGGGAACGCCTCGACGCCTCGGTCGCCACGCGGCGTGCCCGCGACGCGACCGAGCCGATGCTGTCCTATCCGGAAGAATTGCCGATCACCGCCTACCGCGACGAGATCGTGCAGATGCTGCAATCGCGGCAGGTGATCGTCGTCTGCGGGGAGACAGGCAGCGGCAAGAGCACGCAGCTTCCCAAGTTCTGCTGGGAGGCTGGTTTCGGTCGCTCGGGAGTCATCGGGCACACCCAACCGCGGCGGCTGGCGGCTCGCTCGATCGCCCAACGTCTGGCCGAGGAGATGCAGACCGAAGTCGGCCGTCAGGTGGGCTTCAAGATCCGCTTCACCGACAGCACGGCCTCCGACACGCTGATCAAGTTGATGACCGACGGGATCCTGCTTGCGGAGACCCAAAGCGACCGGTTCCTCGACCAGTACGACGTGATCATCATCGACGAGGCGCACGAACGTTCGCTGAATATCGACTTTCTGCTGGGCTACCTTCGCCGTCTGCAGGGACGCCGCCCCGACCTGCGGATCGTGATCACCAGCGCCACGATCGATGCCGAGCGGTTCGCCGAACACTTTTCCGATGAGCAGGGGCCCGCCCCGATCCTGAACGTGGAAGGCCGCAGTTACCCGGTGGAGATGCGGTACCTGCCTTTCGACGAAGCGGTCGGCCAACCGGATGAAGCCGGCGGTGGCGGCGGAGCGGGGTCAGCCGGCGGGCTGCGTTACGACC
>CAYNVI010000024.1:0-18558 GCA_964400585.1 uncultured Pirellulaceae bacterium
ATGCCTCCCATGCCGCCGCCCATGCCGCCCATACCGCCGCCCATGCCGCCCATCATGCCGCCGCCTCCCATGTTGATCACAGGCACGACGAGGTCACCGACGGGATAGACTTTGTTGACCAGGTTGGCTTCGGCGGCTTCCCGGGTCGTGATCTTCAGCACTTCGTCCTGGATCATGTAGGTCAGGTCGACGTCTTCCAGCATCAGCCGGAGGAACGACCGCAGGCTGATCCCCTGGATGTCGATCGACACCGGCGTGTCGGTGGTCAGTCCGATCTCTTCCAAGGCGCGGGCATCGATCCGCATCGGGATTTCGTGCGCTTCGCCGATCGTCCGGACCGCCTGCTGGAGGGTTTCCTCGAACATCCCGGGGATGTTCGTTTCTTCATCCAGTTCCGTGTAGATCCGCCGCTCCGTTTCGTTGTCACCCGCCAGGTCGAGCGAGCCGTAGCGTTCGATCCGGCGGCGGCTGAGCCGCTGCCAGGTCTCGGCGTCGGGGTAGACGATCGGCGGTTCGTCGATGAAGGGGACGAACGCCTTTTCGACCAGCCCAAAGGCGTCGACGAAGTTGCGTTCCCGCATCCGCCGGTAATGTTCCTGGCGTTCGACGGTCGAAACCAATTCGGCGTATTCCTTCGGCTGGATGCCGGCCACCGTGTCGAGCCCCGCGAGGTCGACGATCTCGGGGGCCACGTCGGTCGCGGCCTCGTCGTAACGGCCTTCTTCCATCAGGGCATTCATCTGCTTGGAAAGCTGTCCGAGACGGGCTTCGTCACGGAAGGTTTCCTGCAGCAGACGTTCGGTCGCTTCGGCGGCAGCCTGACGCTGCTGGAGGGTCGCTTGATCCTCGACGTAGGCGGCTTCCCGAGCGCTGGCCGCTTGAATGGCCGCGCGGACGCGGCGGATCAGATCCTGCCGGACTTCCGGTTCGACATCGGGTTCCGATTCGATCGTGGCCAACAAGATCTTCAATTCTTCGGTCACCCCGACCGGATCGCGTTGCAGCTGGGCGCGGGCCTGCTTGAGCGCCGCGTTGACCTCGGCGCGCAACTGGCCGCTCAACCGCTGACGTTCGGCTTGCACGCGTCCCAGCAGACCGCTGGGCGCTTCCAGCCCGATCCCGGCAGCGGCATCGCCCGCCGGCGGGTTGCCCCCGGCGGCGGGAGCATTTCCACCGCCGGCGGGGACGTCCTCTTGCAACATCCGGGTCAGAACCTCTTCATCCGAGGCAAGCCGGGCGACGGCGAGGGCTTCCGGGTTTTTCGGGTCGGCCTGCAAGGCCAGGTCGGCCACCGCTTTGGCGCCTCGCCGATTCCCTTGCTTCAGTGCCAACGCCCCTTCGTCGGCCAGCGCGTCGGCTTGCCGAGTGAGGGCCCGGGCGGCGGCGCGGAGCGCGTCCGAACCGGGGGTGGGAAGCGTCAACCCGCTGTTGGCCGTCGCCTGTTTGACCAGGCCGGGCAAGAAGGCAAAATCGGGATGGCTGGCTTCCGGGGCGGCCGTCACCGCCACCGAAATCTCGGCTTGCGGCGCCACACCCTGCAGCGTGATCTCGCCGCTCGGTTCCCCCTCCAGGCGGCCGATCAGGACACTGTCACGGTCGACCCGCAAGGGGGGAAGGCGATCCCGCTGGATCGCTTGCATCGCTTCGGGAAGATCCAGCTGGTCGAGCCAGATCGGGGAGAGCGTGGCGGCCTCGGCCAGCGGTCCCGCCTGGTCGGCGGCCGAGCCCAGCTTCGCTTGATCGACCACCGAAACCATCCCGCCCGTCTGATTGGCGAGCGTGGCCAACAAGGCAACGTCCGATGTCGGCCCGATCGCCAGGCTGTGCACGGCGATGTGATCGGCCCGCAACGCATCGACCAAGGCGGCGAAACGCTGGGGGTCACGGATCTCGCCGAGCGAGGATCCGTCGCCGATGTACAGAATGCTCCGCGTCTCGCTGCTCGCTCCGGTCAGTTCCGCACGGGCGGCATGCAAGGCTGCGGACAGGTTGGTATTGCCCAGCGGCAGACGACGCTGCAGTTTCTCCACGGCGGCTCGCGTGGCGGCCGCTTCCCCTCCGGCGAACCGATCGCTGAGGGGCGTGGCCCGCACGTCCGCCGCAAAGAGTTGCACCCGGTCTTCGGGACGCAACCGTGACAGCACGCGTTCGACGGCCGCCCAGGCGGCGGTGCGGAAATCGCCCGCTTGGCTAGCCGAAGTGTCAACGACCACCACGACTCGGGCGGGCGTCGAGCCGACCGCTGCGAGCAACGCGGGGTCGGCCGATGGCTGAACTGCCAAGGCAAAGTAACGGTCGCCGGCAGGCGTCTCGTAGGTTGCCAGGCGACTGCTCCCGGAGACCGTCTCGGCCGCCGTCAAAGGCTCATGGAAAGCGAAACTCCCGCTCGTCAAAGCAAGAAGGGCCACGAAATGAGCGACGCGTCTCAATCCCATGCGTCTATTCTCCGATTGGAAACCTGCGAAAAGCCAGCTAGCAGACCTAGCGGTTTGCTGAAAAGCATTGGTGGACACGGTGAAGCCTGCGGTGGGGGAAATCCTGCTGCAACGAGCCACTCGATGCAGTCTATTTAGCGGCCCCGCAACTCGCGAATCCTTTTTTGGAATCCGCCGAAATTGCTGGGAAGCGGCGCCGGACGTAGCGATTATGCGTGTTGCAAAATGATACATTTGTTGCATTCTGCAGCGAGCATTTTGCCCACTTGGCACCCGCTGCGGCCGTCTGCGAGAAGAAAGGCGAAAGCCGTGCCGAAGCATCGACACCCCGCCCGGAACGCCTCCCCGCCAGGCTGAGACACCGCTCGGCTCGAGGAACCGCCACGAAGCCCGGCGGCGACCACGAAAAAAGGCGAGGCCGGCCCCGAAGGGCCGACCCCGCCTCGCACGGGGGGATCCAGTGTCTCGATGTTCAAGCAGGCTGCGTGGGGACCCGGCCCGTTAACAGCAACCGTAGCCTCGATTGGCGGGCGTGAGCGGAACGATCAGGAAAAAAATGCGGATGGGGTAAGCGGCGGCGTCCCTCCGGTCGGGTCCTGCCGGTCGAGAGGGTTCTTCCGGGCTGATGAAAACGCTTTCCTGACCGCGCGGAAAACCGGTTCCTTCCCCAGCACAACTCTCCTCAGCCCAGGGCGGCTTGGCGGCGGCGCACGATGGCCAACGCGTCAGCGGTTACAATCAAGGGTCGCCAGGCCGCCGCAGCGTCTGACCACCGGTCCGCTACGCCGCCGGTCCGCCAGGCTTCGCCCCCCCTTCGACCGCATCGTCCTCCCAGGAGCCTTGTTGATGTCCCTACCCGCGCGTTTGTTTGCCTCGGTTGCCCTCGGCTTGGGGGGGACGTTGTCTACCATGCTGCCGCTCTCTGCGGAAGTCACGGTCGAACCCTTTGGCAAGACGGCCGATGGCCAAGCGGTCGAACAGTACACGCTGAAAAATGCCGAAGGGACCACGGCCCAGATCATCACCCGCGGGGCGACGTTGCGGAGCATGCACGTCGTCGACCAGTCGGGAACCCGGGCTGACGTGCTGCTGGGGTTCGACAGCGTGGCAGGTTACGAATCGGACGCTAACCAGTATTTCGGTCCGATCGTGGGGCGGGTTTGCAATCGGATCGCGGACGCCCAGTTCGAACTCGCCGGCGAACGCTACCAGTTGACCGCCAACGACGGCGACAACACCTTGCACGGAGGCGGCGAACACAGTCTCGACAAGGTCGTCTGGGAAGCGGAGGTGATCGAAGACGCCGAGTACCCGTCGGTGCGGTTCCGTTACTTCAGTCCCGACGGCCAGGAAGGCTTTCCCGGGAATTTGCACGTGCGGGTTCGCTACACGTTGACCGACAAGAATGCGGTCGTGATCGCCTACGAGGCCACCACCGACATCACGACGCCGGTGAACCTGACCAATCACGCCTACTTCAACCTGGCCGGCGCCGGGGACGAGACGATCCTCGATCACCAGCTGATGATCGAGGCGGACTATTACACGCCGACCGATGACGAACTGATCCCGACCGGCAAGATCGCGGCGGTCGAAGGCAGCCCGCTCGATTTCCGCACGCCGACCGCGATCGGGAAACGGCTGGCGGCGGTCGCCGACACTGCCGCCCTCGGTTACGACCACAATTACGTGCTCAACAACCAGGGGACCGGCATTCGTCGTGTGGCCCGCGTGATCGAACCGGGCAGCGGGCGGACGTTGGAAGTGCTGACCGATCAACCGGGCCTGCAGTTCTACTCCGGCAATTTCCTGAAAGGTCAGCTCGGAAAGGACGGGCAGCCGTATCCGCACCGTTCGGCATTCTGTCTCGAGGCCCAGCACTACCCCGACAGCGTCCACCATCCGAACTTCCCCTCGATTCTGCTCGAGCCGGGGGAAACGTATCGGCAAACGACGATCTACCGCTTCGGTGTCGCCGAGTGAGCGAGTCGGCATGGTCGCCGCCGCCGCGGCTCCGGGGCCTGGGCGGGTCATGCTTGCGGGCGCGGCTCGATCAGGCGGCACGGCGGGCGGTGTGGATCCGCCGACTGGCCGCTTCGATCGTCTCTTGCGGGATCGCGAACGGTCCCTGTTGCGAGGGCGCGTTGCTGGCCGACCAGGAGCGTTGGTCGATGGCGGCCAGGATCGAATCGGCCAATTCCACGGCCCGCGCGCCGGCCGCTCCCGAAACGGTCGGAGCGACGCCTGTTTGCACGCTCAGCACGAAGTCGTGGAGTTCATCCAGGATCGCATTCCGCGGTTCGATCTCGATCGCTTCGACCGGCAGGTAATCGCGGAACAGCTGCTCGCTGAAGGCGAGCGGATTGTCGCTGACCTCGTCCAGATCGAACGAGCGATCGGAGAGGTCCTGGTGGGGGCGGACCACGGTCACCGCCGGGGCGGCGAAGTCGATCTCCGTGAAGCCTTGCTCACCGAACGCCTGCAGCTGCCGCGTGGCCAGGGGACTGACCCGCGAGGCTTTGAACTGGGCGACCAGCCCGCACTCGAAGGTAACCCGCGCTTCGGCAAGATCTTCGTTGTCGGTGATCAGGGCGAGCCCGCTAGCTTGGACATCGCAGACGGAGGCCTCGGTCAGCGACAGGACCAGATCGAGATCGTGGATCATCAGGTCCATCACGACCCCCACGTCCAGGCAACGGCCCGGGAAGCGGCTGGCCCGTACCGCTTCGATGAACTTGGCACGTTGCAGCTGATCGCCGGCGGCCGTCCAGGCCGGATTGAACCGTTCGACATGGCCGACTTGCAGGGTCACGCGGCGGGCGGTCGCCAAGCGGGCCAGTTCCAAGGCGTCCTCGGCGTCGGTGGCGAGCGGTTTTTCCACCAGCAGGTGTTTGCCGGCGGAAACCAAATCGCGGCCGATCTCGGCGTGGAAGCGGGTCGGTGAGGCGATCACCGCGGCATCACACAAATCGATCAGTTCGTGATGGTGAGTGAACGCGGGCACTCCCAGCTGTTGAGCGAGCGTTTCACCGGCGGCTTCGTCAGGATCGGCGACGGCCACCAGTTCGGCCCCGCTGACCTGCTGGAGCAGGCGTCCGTGGATTTTTCCCAGGTGCCCGGCACCCACCAAGGCAATGCGCAAACGGTTCATGCTGCTCTCCGTCGGTCGCGGCCACGTCCGTGACGTCCACCGCTGGCGTGATCAAGGAAGTCAAACAATTCTCGGAGGACCGGCCGCACCGGTCCGCTGCTCAGGAGGATCTCTTTGGCCTGCTCGACCCCGACTTTGGAGCGGTACAGCAGTTTGTAGGCGGTGGTCAGCACCTTGATGTCATCCTGCGGGAAGCTGTTGCGTTTCAGCCCCACCATGTTGACGCACCGCGGCTTGCACGGCTGGCCTTCGCAGAGCATGAAGGGAGGGACGTCGTGGAGGACGCGCGACATCGCGCCGACGAAGGAAAAGGCGCCGATCGAGGCAAAGTGCGCGACGCCGACGCCGCCACTGATCGTGACGTCGTTATGGACGTGGACGTGCCCCCCCAACATCATGTTGTTGGCGGTGACGACGCGGTCCCCGATCTTGCAATCGTGGGCGATGTGGCTGCCGGTCATGAAGAAGCAATGATCCCCGATCCGCGTCACCCGGTCCTCTTTGGTTGTCGCGCGGTTGACCGTGCAGCCTTCCCGGAAGACATTCGCGTTGCCGATCTCGATCGCCGTCGGCTCCTCGCGGTAGCTCAGGTCCTGAGGGGCGCCGCCGATCACGACTCCCGGAAACAGATGGTTGTCTTCGCCGATCCTCGTTCTGGCCGTGACCGTCACGTTGTTCTCCAGGACCGTGCCCCGCAGGATCGTGACATCCGGGCCGATGACGCAGAAGTGACCGATCCGAACGCCGCTGTCGATGTTGGCCCGGGGGTCAATCACGGCTGTCGAGGCGATGTTGACGCTCATTTGCGAAAATCCTCTGTCGCTCGCCTGGACCGGTCGCTACAGGGGCGACCCATGCATCCAACGGCTAGGTAGTAGGGGGAACGATGGGGTGGCGAGAGACGCGGGGGTCCGTCCAGGCAGCGGCCGTGCGGGAGGAAGCTAGGATGGGGACCGCATCCGTTCCGCCGCAAGGCAGCGCGCTCAGGCAGCCCGGCGTCGCTCAAAGGTGGTATCGCGGAGACTCATCCGCTTCAGGCGCTGGGCCATCTTGGCGTTCAGGTTGTGTCCACCGCGGTGAGAGACGATCCGGCCGATCAATTCCAACCCGGTCAGGGCCAGGTCACCGATCAGATCGAGCGTTTTGTGGCGGGCACATTCATCGGGGTAACGGAGCCGGTTTTCGATCGGACCTTCCTCACCAAAGACCAGCAGGTCCTGGTTCCGCACGTGCCCGGCCACGCCGGCAGCCCGCAACGCGGTCGCCTGCTGGGAAGTGACAAAGGTGCGGGCCGGAGCGATTTCTCGGCAAAACGTATCGGGTGTCAAGACCGACTGGTAGGTCTGCGTTTCGATCGGCGAGCCGGCGCCGTAATCCAACTGGTAACCGAAGTGGGCGCGGCCATCGAGCGAGGGCGAGCATTCGATCCAACTGGCGGCGGTGCCGACGCGGACCGTCTGGTCGATGATCAGTTGCCGGCGAGGCGCCGCTTGAATCACCAGCCCGGAAGCCCGCAAGGCATTGACGTAGGCGTTGGCCGAACCATCCAGCCCCGGGAATTCCTCGGCGTCGATCTCGACCACGCAATTGTCGATCTCGAGGGCGTAGAGGGCGGCCATCAGGTGTTCGATCATCGCGAACCGCGCCGCTCCCGCAGCCAGCACGGTCCGCAATTCGTGGTCGTGACGAACATCCAGGACCGCTGCCAATTCGGGCTGCTCCGCCAGGTCGGTGCGAACCAGGCGGATGCCCGTCCCCAACGAGGCGGGCAAGATCCGGACAGTCGTCGGTTGGCCCGACCAATATCCACGACCGCTCACTTCACAAGCTTGAGCGAGCGTATGCTCATTGCGTGCACGAATCATCTTCCGACCTCCTTGCCGATAAAGCTCGATGAACAGGGACCCGCGGGCTGCCGGCCGAGCGAACAGGACTTCGCCGGCCGGCTTTCATGCTTCCTGCACGCCGCCAGGGCCACTGCCGGTCCCGTCGTTTAACGCTTCGCGATCTTCGTATCCAAGTACTGCATCACGCCTTTGGTCATGTCGAGCGCGGCGTCGTGGTAGACGACGTTCTTCATGACCCCGCGGACGACCGATTCGGACTGCTCCAGCGACATCTTTTCGCTGTTGTAACGGAGCACCAGGTTGATCTTATAGTACTTGGCCAGGTACTCGACCGCTTCGGTGATCTTCTGGTAGTTTTCGAAGTAGATCCGGGCTTCCGCGTCGGCCAGCTCTTGCCGCTTGCGAGCCATCTCCAGACGGAGTCGCGATTCCATCCCGGCCACCAGCTCTTCTTGCTTGGCGTAGTCGGGCGTACCCGGCTTGAACGCCTTCAGCTTTTCGGCTTCGGCCTTCAAGGTGTTCCGTTTTTTGCCGAGCGTCCCGTCGTAGGCTTTCAGTTCGCTTTCGACCTGGGCGACCTGCGCTTTGATCCCGGCGTGCTCTTTAAAAATCTTCGCGACATCCACCACGGCAACGCGATGGCCCGTGTCGGACTGCTGCGGGGCTTGGGCATCCGCCGTCAGCGAAGACGACAGGCCGGTCGCCAAGAAACCCAAAACAACAGCCAGTTTCGTAGAAGTTCGCACTTCCGCTCTCCTTGCAATGAATAATGTGCGTCGATTCGCAAGCGTTTTGCCGCGCAGGTGCCGATCCGTCGGCCACGGCTCCGGTGTTCTCAGCGAGTTGACCGGTTAAGGGGTGTCGGGATTGTGTCGATTGTTCCCAGAGGGGTAAAGAGTAATTTTTTTACCGCCTCCAGGACGCCTTTTCGCCCCCGTCGCTCGGCTCCCTTACGGCCGTTCGCCCAAGGTCACCGAGAAGGTTTGCAGTTGCTCCTGGCGACGGACCTGGAAGTCGACCTGATCGCCCGGATCGCGGGCTCGCACGCCGTCCCGCACGTCTTGGATCTGAGCGATCCGGCGGTCCCCTAACTGGATGATCTGATCACCGGCGGCCAGGCCTCCCCGTTCGGCGGGGCTGCCTGGAACCACTGCTTCGATCACCACGTGTGGCTCACGCACCGCCATGCGGATGCCCAAAAAGGCGGTCAGCTGACGGCGAATCGTGATCCCCGGTTCGGTCGCCTGGTAGGTCGGCCGTTGGGGGTCCGTGGCGAGCTGAACAGCTGCCTGCAGGATGGTATCGGTTATTCGGGTCATGCCACCAAAATCGATTTTGTCGAAATCATCAGATGGTCGGTGGTAATCGTTGTGCAGGCCGGTGAAGAAGAAGAGGACCGGGATCTGTTGTTCGTAAAACGATTGATGATCGCTCGGTCCGTACCCGCTGCGGACCCGCAGCAGACGGAAGGACGGTTCGGCATTGAGGCGGTCGAGCAGCCCGTCGAATTCGGCCGCCGTGCCGGTGCCGTAAACCGTCAGCTCGTTGTCGCGCAGCCGACCCACCATGTCGAGGTTGATCATGGCGACCGTCTCGGCGAGCGGGAACAGGGGCGAAGCGACGTAGTGCTTGCTGCCGAGCAGCCCGCGTTCCTCGCCGGAAAAGGCGATGAACACGACCCGTCGCCGCCCCTCGGAAGGCGGCTCCGAGGCGACGAAGCGGCGTTGCAGGCGGCGGGCCAGTTCCATCAGCACGACCGTGCCGCTGGCATTGTCATCCGCCCCGTTGTGGACCGCCACCGTGCCCGGCGCAAGGGAACCGTAGCCCCCCATCCCGACATGGTCGTAATGGGCCCCGATCACCACGGTTTGATCGCCCAACGGGCCGCTGCCTGGCAAGCTGCCGACCACGTTGGCGGTCTCCGCCGTCGCTTGCTGCAGCGCGGTCTCGACGGTCACGGTGATCGTCTCGGCGCGGAAGCTGTGGGGGGTCGTCTCCTCGTCGTACCATGCTTCGGTGGCCAGCAATCCCCTGCCGGTCGCTGCTTGCAGCAACTGGTCGGCAATCTGCCGGGAGAGCGACACGACCGGGACCGCCGCTTTTTCGCCATCGGCACCGGCCGCCTGATCGATCCCCAACAGCCCCCCTTCCGCGACGGCCAGTTCCTCGTGCAAGGCTGCGAGCTGTTGATCCGCCGTGGCGATCGCCTGCCGCCAGCGGGCCCGGATCTTCTCCAACCCCTCGGGGGCCTCGGCCAGCGAAGTCTGCAGGTCGGCGATCCGCTCCTGTTCGGCGGCGATCTGGCGGCGGACCTGGGCCGCCTCGGCGGCGGCGCTGTCGCGGTCGTTGACGATCAGCACCGCCCGCGCGCCTTGCTCGACCGCGCGACGGATCTTGGTGGCAAAGTACGCGTGCTGGCGGTGTTCGGCGTCATCAAACCGGGGCGCTTCGCTGCGGCTGCCCGGCAGCTTTCGCAGCAACAGCACCACCGCGCCCTCGGCGTCGACCCCCGCATAGTCGTCGTAATTCAGCTGCGGGGCGGTGACGCTGTATCCGGCGAAGACCAGGGGGCCCGTCGCCTGGCCGCTGTGGCCGATCGACAGCGGACGCATCGTCTTTTCCAACTCGGCGACCACCGGCGGTTGCCCCTCGATGCGGATCGCGACCCGGTTGCGTTCGGCGGGACCGGCTGCTCCCCCCAGATCGATTTCGAAGGGTTGGAAGGGTTGGCCGTCGACCAGCTCGGTTTGCAGGCCGGCGGCCTGGAAGGCGTCCGCGATGTAGTCGCCCGCCAGGGCCAGCCCTGCGGTCTCCGGGCCACGCCCCCGCAGTCGGTCGGCGGCCAGGTATTGCATGTCGCGCTGCATCCGGGCCTGGCTCGCTGCTGGCGAACTCCCCGCGCTCGCGGCGTTTTCCTTCGCCCAGACCGGCGTGGCGGAGAAGGTTCCGGCGAGCAGGCAGGCGGCCAGCACCCCTCCCCATGCCAGCTGGCGGCCCGGCAGCAAACGCCCCGGCGAAGCGGGGAGGGGATCCCTGAGAACCGAAACGCCGAGGAGCGGAAGGAAAGCGGAGGGGCGGGCGGAGAGACGGGCGGTGGCGAAACAACGCAGCGACATGATCACGCGGGGTGCGAGGGGGAGGATTGAAACGAAGGAGCGGGAGGATTGCAGCGAAGCAGGAAGGAGGGTTGCAGCGGAGGCACGGGAATCATTCGTGAACGTCTATAATACAGACGACCAACAGGCAGGGACGGCTCTGCGTCGCCGGTCCGTTTCGGGACGCCGAAGCGTCAGCGTCTACTTGTCCTCGGGAATTCTACCAACAGATGGCCTCGTTGTTTGTCATTCGCGGTCGCGATCAGGGGCGGCACTTCACGCTGGGGGCGGGAACGCAGCGCATCGGTCGCGATCCGCAGAATCCGATCCAGTTGCTCGATTCGGAGATTTCCCGCAGCCACGCGGAGATCCTTTCCGAAAATGGCGTCGAGTATGAACTGGTCGACCTGCAAAGCAGTAACGGATCATCGATCAATGGCGAAACGGTGACCCGTCGCCGCTTGACCAGCGGCGACCGCGTGCAGGTTGGGCAGACGCTGATGATCTTTACCGGCGCGGGTCAGCCGGCCTCGCTCGATGCGGCCCATGGCGTGGATATCGTCCGTCAAAGCCGCGAATCGGATGCTTCGCGGATCGTCTCGTCGCTGCCGCAGGCGGCCGATGCGGCGCTCCGCCCCGAGCCAGGCGGAGACCGCTCGTTAGAGGTGATGTACCGGACTGCCCTGGCGGTCGGCCGCACCACCGAGATCCCGGAATTGCTCGATCGCGTCCTCCGCTTGGTCTTCGATTGGGTGGAAGCGGACCGCGGCTGCATCATGCTGCGAGATGCGGAAACGGGCGAATTGCAACCGGCGGCCCGTTGTGACCGGGAAGGAAAGCATGCCGCCGACCGGATGACGATCAGCCGCACCATTCTCGATTACGTCATGGACCGCAAGGAGGGCGTGCGGACTAGCGACGCCCTCGGTGACCAACGCTGGGGGGCGGCGCAGTCGATCGTCCAAGCCGGCATCCGGGAGGCGATCTGCGTCCCCTTGCAAGGGCGCTACGCGATCGTCGGGACGCTCTACGTCGATACCTTTACTTCCCCCGGACGCTACGTCGCCGAGGAGCAGCGGGGGCGGTTCACCGACGAACAACTGCGGCTGATGACGGCGATCGGCCACCAGGCCGCCCTGGCCATCGAGGATACGTTCTACTACTCGGCGATGATGCAAAGCGAGCGGTTGGCGGCGATGGGGCAAGCGATCGCCAATCTCTCTCATCACATCAAGAACATCCTGCAAGGGATTCGCGGCGGGAGTTACCTGATCGACGCGGGGCTGAGCCGCGAAGATAACGACGCGGTCCGGCGCGGGTGGGCGATGGTCGAAAAGAACCAGGAACGGATTTCCCACCTGGTCATGGATATGCTTTCCTTCAGCAAGGAACGCCAACCCGAGAAACGTGAGGACGACCTGAATACTTTGGTCGCCGACGTGATCGAACTGATGCAGGTGCGGGCCGATGACCTCGGCTGCACCCTTCGCTGGCAGCCCTACCAAGGGGTGGCGAACGCCGCGTTTGACTCCGAGGCGCTCCATCGGGCTGTGCTCAATATCGTGACCAACGCGCTCGATGCGGTCGGTACCCCGCAGCCCTCGGATCGCGATCCCCCCGCGGCGGCGGAAGGCGAGGGCTTGGTCGAGGTCACGATCCGGGCCGCCGACGAGGGAGGCTGGTGGATCGATGTCGCCGACAATGGGCCGGGGATCCCCTGGGAATCGCGGGAAAAAATCTTTTCCCCCTTCGAATCCGGAAAAGGGACGCGGGGGACGGGACTGGGATTGCCCGTCAGCCGAAAGATCTTGAAGGAACATGGCGGAGAGATCGAAGTCCTCGATCGAGCCGGCGGCGGTACCTGCTTTCGACTCTTCCTGCCCGCCGACGGCGACGGACGCGACGACGGTTCTTCGCTCGCTTCCCACGAAACGATCGCCTGACCGCTCCTCCGGTCGCCGTTGACACCGAACACGCGGTTCGGTTAAAGCGGGATGAAGAAAACGTTCGCCTGATGTCCAGGCGGGCAGTCGCGGGATGCGATTGCCGGAAAAAGAAGTGGGACTGAACCCGCCCCCCATCGACCAGGTCCGTCTTCTCCGCGGCTTCGCATTCCGATCCTCCTGCTACGAGGAGCGGAGCGATGATCACTGCGTTGGGTTTGGTGTTGACGACCTTCGTCGGCGGAAACTTCGCCGAGAATACGGTCGTTCGGGAACACGTCGATCTGATCGAACTGAATCACTTTATCGATGACGCGGGGCGGCATGTCTTCGATCAGTTGATCTTCTATGACTGGTCCCCGCAGCAGGGGCGTTACCACGTCCGGGCGTGGCGGTTGATCAAATCGCCGTCGCAATTCCCCCGCCGGCACTGGCAGCCCGCCGGCTATCGCTGCCTCTGGCATGACGATGGCGTGTTGCGGGAAGTCTGGGCGGAAACCTTTCGGGAAACCTGGTCGCAACAGGATCCGGAACGGGCGAACCGGAAAATCTTTCCCGAGGATCAACGTGCCGAATTGAAGCCCCCACGACCGGTCCGCCAAGCCCGGGCCCGGCGGCGCTGAGTGCCGCTCCGGAAACCCCCTCACCCTACCCCTCTCCCCCGCTCTCCCCTTCGACAGGATGCTCTGCCCCGTGGACGCCAACCCTCCCCCGCTGCGCGGGGCGAGAGGGAACGAAAGGAGCCGCTGCGCGGCCAGTTGGCTGGTTTCCGGATAGCTCTGAGGAGCCGTTCGGAAATGACTTCGTGATCTTCCCACCGACTTCGCGAGATGCCTGCCAGGTGCCGCTTGCGGTTCCGCCGCAGACGCGCCGCCTTGTCGCGGTCGTGTCGCTGTCGTGTCGCGGTTGCCTCAGGCCGCTTCGCTGGTGATCCGGCCTTGGGGGCTGTGAAGGTCGAACAGCCCGAAGATCTCATCCCGCGTCAGTCCTCCGGCCGGCTTGGGCGAACCGGTCTCCGCAAAGATCGTTTCAAACAGCTCCCGCTTCTGATCGAGGACGAGCGCGATCCGTTGTTCGATGGTATTCATCGCCAGCATCCGGGTGACCGTCACCGAGCCCGCCGCGCCGATCCGATGTGCCCGGTTGATCGCCTGGTCTTCGATCGCCGGATTCCACCAACGATCAAAGAGGAAAACGTAGCGGCAGAACTGCAGGTTCAAACCGACGCTCCCCGCCCCGTAGCTCATCAAGATCACGTTGCAGTCGGGATCGTTTTTAAAGCGATCGATCACGCCGTCGCGCTGGGCGTGAGGGATCCGTCCGTGGTATTCCAACGGTCCGAACCGTTCCAGGGCGGGACGCATCTTGTCGATGCTGTCGACCCATTGGCTGAAGACGATCGCCTTTTGTCCACTGGCCGCGACCTCCTCCATATCGGCGACCAGGCGATCGAGTTTGGCGCTGCTGCCGGTGACGGGATCGAAGTTGCAGATCTGCTTGAGACGCAGCACCAGTTCGAAGACGTGCTGGATGGTCAATTCCTGATCCATCTCTTCCAGCTGAATCACGCCTTCCTTTTCCGCCGTCTGGTAGGTCGCCCATTGTTCGGGGGTGAGATCGAGCTCGGCATCGCGATACAACTTGGGCGGCATGTCGGTCATCACCATGTCTTTGGTACGCCGCAAAATGTAGTCGCGAGTCGCTTTTCCCAGGCACTTGGCACGCATGTCGTGGCGGAGGTGGCCCGGGGAGAGGAATTCAAAGATGCCGACCAAATCTTCCTGGCTATTTTCGACCGGGGTTCCCGTCAGGGCCCAACTCCGCGTGCGCGGGATCGACCGCACCACCTCGCTGGTCGTGCTGTTGCGGTTCTTGATCCGCTGGGCTTCATCGAGGGTCACCAGATCGAAGTGCAGGTCACCGTCGAGCACGATTTCCTTGTCACGCATCAACAATTCGTAGTTCGCGACCTTGACGGCGACGTCGGGGGAACGCCACTGGAATTCACGGCGTGCCGCATTGCCTTCGATCGCAGCGACCGGAATTTCAGGAGCCCACACGCTGAATTCCCGCAGCCAATTCGTGACCAGCGGCTTGGGACTGATCAACAACACATTGCGGACCTGAGCGCTCCGCAACAACAACCGGATCGTGCTGATCGCCTGCATCGTCTTGCCCAGCCCCATCTCGTCAGCGAGCACCGCGGCGTACCGCGGGAACAAGAACGCCATCCCATCGAGCTGGTACGGAAACGGATGGAAGGGGAAGTTGAGCTGTCCACTGCCGACCAGCTGTTCCAGCGGCGGCTGCAGCATGTAGTAGAGGCGATCCTGGAGCTTGACCACGTCGGCGGGCGGGCGGAAGCGAGTGAGCTTGCGGGGGCGACAAGCCGGATCGTCCTCGGCCGCCGCAGCGGCACCCCCGGCGACCGAAACGGCAGCCGACGCCTCGGGGGCCGCCGACTCCACGGGCTCGCGCGGCACCTGCCAAAGGGGGGATTCGGGAAACTGGAAACCGGTCGTTTTGACCGGGATCGCTTTCAGCCGAATCGGGATCGCGCGGACTTCCAGCGACGGCAATTCCCAGGCGGTCGCCCCTGCCGGCACGAGGCCTGGCTCCTGCTCGGCGGCGGCGTCCCAGGAAGGCCTCAGCTCGACCGAAAGGGGCGGGGTTCGCCAGCCGGTACGAGCCGCGTCCCAACCGTTCCGGCCGGCCGAGTTCCGCTGCGCCGCGGACGCCGTGCGCGTCCGCGCTCCTTCCGAAAGGTCATCCACCATCGGGTTCACCAAGTTGGGGGCTTTTTGGGGGTGGACCGCGCGCTCAAGCCGCCGGCTTCCGCGTCACTTTCTGTTGCGCCTCTTCGATCGCTTCCCGGATCCGACCGAAAGGTTCCAGGAGGTCGGGTAGATCGGCCAACGAGGCCGCGGCTGCCGCCACGGCCGGTTCGCGCTCGCGGGAGACGTACAGGGTCGAACCGGCCAGCTCGATGGTGACCCGTCCCGGCAGCGACTCGGTGGTGACGGGGCCTTCTTCCGATTCGGCCGCCTCGCCGACCAACGCGATCGGCGGGTCCAGCGTGCCGTCGAGGGCGAGCGCTTCGGGCTGGTCGCAACAGATCAGCAGCGGCTGAATGCGGGCGCGGGCCAACAAGACCGGTCCGATCGCTTCCCCGATCAAATGGTCTCGCAAGGTGGGGCCGTAGAGGATCTCATGGGCCCGACTTGGTTGCACAGGCAACGTGCAGTGAAACTCCAGCGGACGCCCGCCCCGATTGAGCAGGAGATAGCCGCCAATCCATCCGGCGCGTTCGGAGTATTCGACCGTATAGAAGCCGATCCCGGGATCGGTTTTCTTTGCCTGTGCCATCCGTCCTCCTCAAGCGAGTCATGGGCGAAGCGAGCTCGGGCGGTGACCATGCCTGCCCGTTCAAGAAAACTGCCCGATCAAGAAACCTGCCAGATCAAAAAAACGGAGAGAGACGTTCCTCCCACCGCTTCCCTTTCGGCCTCCCAAGGCAAGCGACTTGAGCGGTCCTGGCGAATGTCCGGGCAATCGCGGGGGCCGCTGCCCAGCCCCCCGTCGGCCTGCGCAAAGAGGGGGATGTAGGCAATTTGCCGTCAATTCGCCAAACGCTCGACATTCTAAAAACCCCGTGGTTATACTCGTCTTTACACGTCCCGAGCCCTTCGAGGAAACCGAACTTCCATGTCGCAAGATCCCACGAACGTCTCTCCAGTTTTCCGCATCGATGTGTCCGCCGAAGGGGGCACGCCGGCCGCCGAAGAGAATGCCGAAACGACGACCATCGCCCTGCTGCGGCAACTGGTCGACGGGCAACAACAGCAGAACAAGCTGTTGGAAGAACTGGGCAAGCAAACCGCCGCCCTGCAAAAGCAGCGGGCCAGCGAGTTGCAGCAATGGAAAGAGGCCAACCCCCAGCTGGCCCAATCGTGTCGCCAGGCGGCGGAAACCTTAAGTCAGGTCCAGACGAATTTCCTGGAGACCCTGACCGAGGAAGTCAACGACAACGGGGAACACCTGACCGAAGGCGAGTTCATGATGAACGAGTTCGTCGATCGTTTTGGCCCGCGGCTGGCGCACCTCAACGGCGTCTTGCAGGTGCTGGCCCAACTGGGCAGCGGGATCCCCGCGCAGAAATAAGCCGCTTGCCGTGACCCGAAAAACAAGGCGAGTTGGCTGGTAAGCCGGGTTCTGTTCCGCCTGGCGGCGGCAACGATCATTTATCTGGGACGACGATTGCTCGTCGCCTCAAGCAACCTACCCGAGGGTTTGAGGCCGCGGGCCGCGACCTGCCGCTTCGTCAAGAAGCGACTTCCCTCTGTTTGGTTTTGCTCCGAGTGGGGTTTACCTAGCCGGTCGAGTCACCCCGACCGCTGGTGCGCTCTTACCGCACCCTTTCACCCTTACCACGCGTGGCGAAGCGCACTTCGCCACCGTTCGGCGGTATCTTTTCTGTGGCACTGTCCCTAACCTCACGGCCGGTCGGCGTTACCGACCACTCTGCCCTGCGGAGCCCGGACTTTCCTCCCGCCGCGCAGCTGCGAACAGCCGACGACGAGCGATCGTTTTGCCAACTCGCCCACGGTCGATTCTAGCCGGTGCCGAAGCAACGAGGAAGCTGCTGACGGAGCAACGGGAGCCGAACGCCTCGTCGTCCCCTTGCTACCACTCCCGCGGGGTGCTGCTAGAGATGTGCCGGCAGGTCGGTACAATTGCGATCCTGCGGTCCCTCTCCTCATCCCCCTGTCAGGCCGAGCTTTGTCTGATTCGTCCGATCCAGATTTTCTCCACGGTAAACGGGTCGCGTTTGCCGGCAAACTAGGCGGCGTTTCGCGGCGGGAAGCGACCCAGTTGGTCCGCGGGCAGGGAGCGGTCCCCGTGTCGTTGACCGATCCCGCGATCGATCTGGTGGTCATCGGTGCGGAAGAATCCCCGCTGGCCGAAGCCGAATTGTTGGACGATTCGCTGCGGCGGGCAGCGGCCCGTGGCGAATTGCAGGTTTTGACCGAAACCGAACTGTGGCAGCGGCTGGGATTGGTCGAAGCGGAACAAGCGATCAAGCGGCTCTACACGCCGGCGATGCTGGCGGACCTCTTGGGGGTTTCGGTGCGGGTGATCCGGATGTGGCATCGTCGGGGCTTGATCATCCCCGCGCGGACGGCGCATCGGCTGCCTTATTTTGATTTTCAGGAGATCGCCACCGCGCGGCGGCTGGCCGAATTGATGGCCGCCGGAGCCAGTGCGCAGGCACTCGAGCGGCGGCTTTCCGAGTTGGCCGCGGTCCTGCCCGATGCCGAACGACCACTGGCCCAACTGGGCGTGTTGGTCGAAGGCAAGCAACTGTTGCTCCGCCAAGGCGAGGGCTTGATCGAGCCGGGCGGGCAATTGCGGATCGATTTCCAAGCCTTGGAAACACCCGCGGACCCACGCGGGGAGGGTCCCGAGGGAGCCGCGGCTCGGCATCCGGAGATCCTCTCGCTGGTCCCCCGCGAAGCGACCAGCTTTCCGCTCCCGCAGCAGCCCCCCGCCGAGCAGGATCCGCTGTTGGCCGATGCCTATCAGGCGGAAGACGCAGGCGACCTGCAAACCGCCATCGATTGCTACCACGCGATCTTGGGACGCGACGGGGTCCGCGCCGACATCAGTTTTCAGCTCGCCGAGTTGCTGTACCGCAGCGGGCAGATCGATGCCGCCCGCGAGCGGTATTACATGACGATCGAACTGGATGAAGAATTCGTCGAAGCGCGGGCCAGTCTCGGTTGCGTGCTGGCCGAGACGGGACGCCCCGAGCTGGCGGTCGCCGCCTTCGAAGGGGCGCTGCGACTGCACGATGATTATCCCGACGTGCACTACAACCTGGCCCGCGTGCTGGATGACTTGGAACGCCTCGAAGAAGCGGAACCGCATTGGCAGCGGTTCCTCGATTTGGCCCCGGAAAGTCCTTGGGCGGAAGCGGCCCGGGAGCGGCTCGAACCAGGATCTCCCGTTTGATCCGCGACCGCGCGGAAGCCGTAACCGCGCACCGACCTGTTCACGCAGTTCCCGCCCCCAGTCCGGGCTGATGAA
>CAYNVI010000025.1:0-18496 GCA_964400585.1 uncultured Pirellulaceae bacterium
GAGAATGCGCTCTCCGCACCCAGAATAATATGGGTTTGCAGGGGGGCGAAGTTAAGCGGCAGCTGAAGCTGTCCGTCTTTCTTCTCGGCCTTTACAATTTCATGGAGTTGGCCGCTGGTACAGTCAGCGTAGCCCAGATGCATATATTCAGGCAGTTTGACGGGTAGATAGACATCCTTATCCTCACTGGTGTTGAGCATCATGCAGAACTCATAGCCCTCGGCGACACCCTGAGAGATGTGTACATCACCGCATGGTTTGCCGGGCGGCTGGACCGCCTCTTCGTGGACAACACCGGCGTGCCCGTCCGCCAGGGCGAGCACCTTGCCGAAATCTACAGCCCCGAGCTCCTCGCCGCGCAGGAGGAATTCCTCCAGGCCCGCCAGGATGACGCCCCCTTCTGCTTTTGGTACGGCGGCCACGAACCCCATCGGGGATACGGGGCGGGATTGGGAGCGAAGCACGGGATCGATCCCGCGGCAATCGAGGTCCCTGCGTTCCTTCCCGATCGCCCGGAGATCCGCAGCGATCTGGCCGATTATTACTTTGAGATCGAGTGGTTCGATCAGCATCTGCAGCGGATGCTGGCGCAACTGGAGGCTGCCGGCGAGCTCGACAACACGCTGGTCGTGGTCACCAGCGACAACGGGATGCCTTTCCCGCGCGCCAAAGCCAACCTTTACGAATACGGGATCCACATGCCGCTGGCGATCAGTTGGCCGCAGCGGGTCGCCGCGGGCCAAAGCAGCGATCAGCTGGTCAGTCTGCTCGACGTGACCGCCACGATCTACGAGGCGGCGGAAGTCGCACCGGCGGTCGATCAGCCGTTGACCGGGCGTTCGTTGATGCCGTTGTTGACCGCCTCGGAAACGACGCGGCAGCCTGCCTGGCCGACGGCGGTATTCAGCGGCCGGGAACGTCATTCCTCGTCGCGTTTCAACAGCCTGGGCTATCCCTGCCGGGCGATCCGTACCGACCAGTTCCTCTACATCCGCAATTACAAGCCGGAACGGTGGCCCGCCGGCACGCCGCGGAAATATGCGTCCGTGGCCTACGACGCGGACAACGCGCCCCACGCTATCCGCTGGGGACCGCTGCATGGGGGCTATCATGACATCGACGCCTGTCCCGCTTTGACGTTTTTGATCCAGCACCGCGACCAACCGGACGTCGCCCCGCTGTTCCACGCGGCGGTCGACAAGCGGCCGCCGGAGGAGCTGTATCAGATCAAAGAGGATCCGGGGTGCCTGCAGAATCTGGCCCTCGATCCCGCGTTCGCCGCCGCCCGCCAACAGCTTGCCGAACGGCTCAGCGCTCACTTGCGGGAAACCGGCGACCTGCGAGAACTCGACCCCCAAGCGGCCGACGTCTGGGAAACCTATCCCCGGTATAGCCATCTGCGCTGGTTTCCCGAGCCGGCTTGGGCGACAGCCAACCCCGACCAGGTTCCTCGACAATCCTGGTTGGAAAAGCGACGACCAAGGCGGCAACCCGCCGACGAAGGCCAGGCTTCGGCGGCGGCAGCCCAGCCATGACGCAAGGCTTGCAGGGGATGGCCGGCTTGGCCCTGTTGGCGAGCGTGGTTTCGTTCGGCCTGTACGGCTGGGACAAACGGGCGGCCCAGCGGGGGAATTGGCGGGTGACGGAACGGACGTTGCATCTGTGGGCGCTCCTCGGTGGCTGGCCCGGCGCCTGGCTCGCCCAGCGGCAGTTCCGGCACAAAACCCAAAAGGTCTCGTTTCGGGTCCTGTTCTGGCTCACCGTGGTGCTGCACTGCGCCGCGGTGGTCGGCGTCGGTCTGCTGCTGCAACGCCGCCAGGCTTGGTAGCATCCAGGCTGGGTAGCATCGCCGCCGCTGCCCCCGTTCACCGCCCCAAAACGCATAAGGAACGCACGATGGATCGCTGGTGGCTGGCCCTGTTGCTCGCTTGGGGCGCTGGTTTAGCGATGGTGGCCGCGGGGCTGCTGGCCCGTTGGGAACGGATTCGCCCGCAATGGCTCGAGCAGGAATTCCGCCATGCCGTGATCGCGTTTGGAGGAGGCGCGTTGCTGGCGGCGGTCGCCTTGGTGCTGGTGCCTGAAGGGGTCCGCGAACTCGCGCCGCTGGCCGTGTGCGTTTGCCTCTCGGCGGGAGGCCTGGCCTTCATGCTGCTCGATGTCCAGCTGGCGGCCCACAAGAGTTCGGCGTCGCAGTTGGTCGCGATGCTCGCCGACTACCTTCCGGAAGCGCTGGCCCTGGGTGCCGTCTTTGCCCATGGCAAATCGACGGCTTCCTTGCTGGCGCTGTTGATCGCGATTCAGAATTTCCCCGAAGGCTTCAACGCCTACCGCGAACTGACCCAGCTGTCGGGCTTTTCCAGCAAACGGGTCCTCTGGACCCTGCTCTTCGCATCGTTGCTCGGCCCGCTTGCCGCCGCCATCGGGCTCTTCGCGTTGGCTTCGCAGCCAAGCATCGTGGGCGGGGTCATGCTGTTCGCTGCGGGCGGCATCCTTTACTTGACCTTCCAGGACATCGCGCCGCAGGCACGGCTGCAGCGTCATTGGGGACCGCCGTTGGGGGCGGTCGCGGGGTTCCTGTTGGGTGTCCTCGGCGAAATGCTGATCCCGTAGCGGGACCGCGTCACTTTTCGATCTAAATCCCGTGTTTCACGGTGCGTGTCGGCCCTGCGAGCGGTTTCGGCGCTAGCCGCCGGCTCGTCGCGGAAAGGCCGGGGGCTAGCGCCCACCCGCCCACGAAAAGCGGTGCTGTCCAGCTAGCGGGACCGCGTCTCGTGGCCGAGACAGGAAAGCAACGCTGGCCGCGGGGAAGCGTGGGCGCGGACGAGTGTCCCCGGCGTGACTCGAACACGCGACCTACGCTTTAGGAAAGCGCCGCTCTATCCAACTGAGCTACGGGGACGGGGCGGGCACCCCCCAAGGGACCCGCCAAATGCTCCGCCAGCAAGGCGAATCGCCGCTAATCATAAAGCATCGACCGTCGCCCGGTCACGATGCGGGGATCCAAAATGTCCTCAGCTGGTCCCTGCACGAGATTCGCTGGGGGCAGCGACGTCGCTACGGCCCCGTTTCTCGGTTTTCTGACAAAGCCTAACGCTGCCGCAGCGCCTGGACGATCTCGGCGGCGACGTGCTTCGCCAGGTAGGCCGATCCCGCCGGAGTGAAGTGGACGTTCGCCGGACGCTGGATCTTCTCCAGCTTCGCCGCAGCCGTCGCGAACAGATCATCGATGGCGATCCCTTCCTGTGGCATGATTTCCAAGGCCGCGGCATTGTATTTGGCCGCGTCCCCCTGCACGCGACCGCGCGAGCCCTCGGGTACCGGAGTTGTGCTGCACCAGATCAACGTGGCATCGGTCTGTTGCAATCGGTCGACGATCTGTTGAAGATGCTGGCGGTATGCTGGCAAGGGAACCTGCTGCCGACTGCCGGGTGCATCGACGGGGGCCAAGCCGTCCCCGCTGGGACCGATGTATTTCAGGTCGTGCAGTCCGAAGTTGAAATGGATCACGTCCCAGGAACCGTCGCCTAACCATTGGTCGAGGTTCGCCACCCCGCGGGTTGTCGGACCACAGTTGGCTGCCGGCCGCAGAACGTTGGCGACGCCGTCCAATTCTTGGCGGACATCCAGCGTGTAGCCGATCGAAATCGAATCGCCGAGCAGCAGGACGCGGGGCAGGGTGGGCTCTTCTTCGATCGGCGCGAAGGCAGGTCGCTGAGCGGCCGCTTCAGGGAGCGGTGTCGCGCAGGCCACGACCGACAGCAGGCCGAGCAGCAGGCAGCGACGAGAAACGGGCGAACAGGGCAAAGGCATGGGAAAGCTCACAGCAAACGGGGCGATCGGAGGAACGGAAGGGCGATCGACCGCATCCCCCTCTCCTGTCCAGCGGGGGCCCGTCCCTAGGCGTGGTCGGTCTGGTTTGCTCCAATCTACTCGATAATCGACCGCCACGGAGCGGCGACCCCTGAAGGAGTCTGTTTTGCAGCAACCGCACGAATCCACACCGCCTTCGAGCCCGACCTCCGGCGAAGCTTCGTTGGCCGACCAACACGCCGACGCCGGCGTCCTGCGGATTTTGGATGCCTCGATCAACCGCGCCGGCGAAGGGTTGCGCACCTTGGAAGATTATGCCCGCTTTGCGCTCGACGACGCCGGGCTGGCCGCGCAAGCCAAACAACTGCGGCATCGATTGACCGCCACGGTCGCGCGGTTGCCGAGGGAAGCGTTGCTGGCCGCCCGCGATACGCCGGGCGATTGCGGCACCGAACTCGAGACGCCTGACGAGACGCGCCGCGCCAGTGCCACGGCGGTCTGCCAAGCCGCCGCCGTGCGGACCCAACAGGCGCTCCGCTCGATCGAAGAGTACGGCAAATGCCTCGATCCCGCGCTGGCCCGCCAAGTCGAAGCGATCCGCTATCGATGCTATCCCCTGGCCGCCGCCCTCGAACGGCCGCGACGCAGCCGACTGGCCGCCGCCAGGTTGTATGTCTTGATCGATTGCGGAGCGAGCGAGACGGCGTTCGCCGAGCGGATCGGCGGGCTGATCGCCGGCGGCGTCGACGTGATTCAACTCCGCGATAAAACGGCCAGCGATCGCCTGCTGTGGCAGCGGGCACGGCAGGCGATGGCCTTGCTCCGCGCCGCGACAGCCGCTTCGCGACCGTTGTTGGTGGTCAACGATCGGCCCGATTTGGCGATCGCGGCCGGGGCCGATGGCGTGCACGTCGGTCAGGATGAATTGCCGATCGAGGTCGTGCGCCGATTGGTCGGCCCGCAAGCGATCGTCGGCGTCTCCACGCATAACGTGGCCCAAGTCGATGCGGCGGTCGCCGGCGGAGCGGACTACCTCGGCTGTGGCCCCACCTTCGCCAGTCGCACCAAACGCTTCGCAAGCTTTGCCGGACTCGATTTCTTAACGGCCGTGGCCCCCAGGACCACGCTTCCCGCGTTTGCCATCGGCGGCATCGATCTGGAGAATCTCGCCGCCGTGTTGGCCACGGGCATCCAGCGGGTTGCGATCGCCGGGGCGATCGCGACGGCCGCCGATCCGCAGGCGACGGCCGCGGCCTTTCGACAACGCTTGGAAGCCTGAAACGGGGCGACCTTTTCCTCGCCATCGACCTTCACCGCGGCGGATGTCGAGCCGCTCACTCTTGCCGAGCGATCGAATCGTGCGGGGCGGCGGGAGGGTTCAGCCGGCGTGCGATCGTTTGCCGCATTTGCCCGACCCCGCTGGGCGTGAAACCTTCCCACACGCCGGCGATCTTCCCCTCGCGGTCGATCAAGATCGTGCTCGGATAATAGATACCGGGATGATCCAGCAAGGCGGCGATCGCGCGCCGCGTGCGAGCGGCCGGATCGCAGTACGTCGGGATGGTCACGCCCAGCGAGCGGTAGTATTCGCGGGTCTCCTGCTGGAGTTCCTCGAACGAGTTCTGCCCGGCACTCGCCTCACAAGAGACCGAGACGAATCGAAAGGAGGGCGCGGCGGCGAATTCCTCGGTCATCTCCAACAACTCGGGGTATTCCATTCGGCAGGGGGGGCACCAGGTTCCCCAAAAGTGTAACAACGTTAGCGGCGACGTTTCGCCAGCAGGTGCCAGCGGCGTCGCGTCGCCCAACAAGGGGACCAACTCCAGCGGCGGCGCGGGTTTGCCCACCGCGGCGTGGGGAGGCGGTTCCCAGAGCCGATAAGCGGCAAAGGCGAGGGCGGCAATCGCTACAATGCTCAGGATCACCAGCTTCCCGCTCGGCCCCCCTGAACGGCTTCGCTGGCCGCGGGCCGTAGGGCGTTCGGGTGGGGAGGGTCGCTCGATTGCCTCGGAGCTTGAAATTGCCTCGGAGCTTGAAATTGCCTCGGAGCTCGAAGGCGAATCATCAGAGAAAGGGGACGACACGGCGAGGACCTGCGGTCTGCAAAGGAAGGATGGATGAACAGGGTCTGGGGAAAGCCTACCGCTCCCTCCAGGATAATGGCGATCGCCCGCTGGCACCCGACTGTTGAAAACGTCGGGCAAATCTTGAAAACGTCGGGCAAAGCCGATACCTCCACGCAACTATTTTCATCGGGCCAGCCGATTCCTGGACCGCAACCTGGAGACCATTCATGTTCGAAGTCGAAGCGAAATACGCGATTTCCGACTTGCCCGCGTTCCGCCGACAGCTTCAGGAGCTCGGGGCCGAACCGGTCGGGTCGGTCGAGCAGCATGCCGACACCTATTTCGCCCACCCCTGTCGTGATTTTGTCGCGAGCAAAGAAGCTTTGCGCGTCCGCCGGATCGATGGCCGCCCGCTGGTCACCTACAAGGGCCCCAAACTGCCGGGTGCCATCAAAGCGCGACGGGAGCTGGAATGGGACTTGTCACCGGGAGACACTACCGGCGATCAGATGATGGAATTGCTCCGCTCGCTCGGCTTCCAGTCGGTCGCTGAAGTCCGCAAACAACGTCAGAACTACGGGTTGGCGACGCCCCAGGGACCCCTTGGATTGACCGTCGACGAGGTCGAATCAATAGGAAATTACGCGGAGATCGAGGTCCTCGCCGACGAGCAGGAAGGGGTCGCGGCGGCCCGCCAGCGGATTGAAGCGATCGCCGGGCGATTGCGGTTGTCGAACCTCGAACCGCGGAGTTATCTGGCGCTCTTGCTGGAACATTTTAGCAAGGATTCCTGCGAAAAACGTTGACGGCGGCCGCAGGCCTGCTCTAGATTAACACGACCGCCGTTCGATGAACGGGCGGGACGGGGCTTTCCCATCCCACCTGAAGTTCCCACCCCTGTTGAGAGGAAAAGCTTAATGATGCGTCGTATTTTGAGTTCGTTGTGTGCCGTGGCGGTTGTCGCGGGAGCCACCGTTTGGGCAGCCGATGCCGCACCTAAATTGGATGGCGTGAAGTGCGTCGTGGCCAACAAGCCGGCGAGCGCCGACAAGTCGGCCGAGTACAAGGAAGGGTCGGTTTACTTCTGCTGCGGTGGATGTGCCGGTAAGTTCTCGAAGGACACCGAGAAGTACGCGACCAAAGCCAACATGCAGTTGGTGGCGACCAAGCAGTACGAGCAGAAAACCTGCCCGCTGAGTGGTGGCGATCTGAATCCCGCCACCGCCATCGAGGTCGGTGACGCGAAAGTTGCCTTCTGCTGCAACAACTGCAAAGGCAAGGTGGCTGCCGCCGAAGGCGAAAAGCAGCTGACCTTGGTCTTCAGTGAAAAGGCCTTCAAGAAGGCTGGCTTCACCAAGAAGAAGGAAGAGAAATAAGCCGTTCGGTTCGCGGCATCCGCTGCGAACGTGCGCATGATCGCCACGGCGAGGTTTCGCTAAGGAGCCTCGCCGTTTTTGCTGCGCGGGCGGCGGACGACGGTGACGCGATCGCGGGTGATCGCCAAAATCTCGTATTCATCCAGCAAGCGATCGCCCGGGCGATAGATTCGCGAGTTGATTAATGCGCGGAATTCCCCATGGGATTCGGTGATCGCCTGCAGCGTGGCGAGCTGGGAGACATCGATCGCGGCGGCCGGCTGGGCCGCTTCCTCTTTCTCGGGTGTTGCCGGGGCAGCCGCCGGGGATACGGCAGGCGTTACCTCCTTCGCTTGTGCCGGCCTGTCGAGGGCGCCGGAGGGCAGGGGATCGGCGACCGGGGGCGGCAGAAGGGGAGAGGGCTCGACCCAAACGCCCAACATCTTTTGCAGGGGGACCGACTGGGCGAAGGGATTCAGCCGGGTGATGTGTTCCAGCGAGGTCGTGGGCCAGTTCTCCGGCGTGTCCGCGCGGTGGACCGGCTGCGCGATGCGGAGCCCGACGGTAGCACGCGAAGCCTCCACCGCCAAAGCCGCCGATGGCGGCGGAGATGCTTCTTCGGAGGGTCCCCACAGCAACGTCAGCAGGACGAGCCCCAACACGGGAATCAACGCCAGTTTGATCCATTCACGAGGGGACCGGCCAGCAGCTGGGCGGAGCGAGGTCATCGGGGATCCTCCGAGGGGGAAGCCGTCGGTAGTTGGCAATCGAACGCGATTGCGACGTGGATGTCGATCAGACTGTGATGCTCGGGCGGCTTGGCAGGACCGATCCGGAGGTGGCTGACGCGGTTCAAACGCTGGGTCTGCTGGAGGGCGGCCAGGAACTGGCACAGGCTGTCGTGGTGCCCTTCGGCGCGGAGCTGAATCTCGCGTTCGGCATGGGTGTCGTGCGACGCCACCGTGCCGGGGCGAAAATCACGGATGGTCAACTGGGTCGCTGCCGCCAGTTCGCTCAGTTTGCTCAAAAAATCGCTTTCGCTGGCCGTGGCCGGCACCCCTTCCAAGAGCCGCTCGTACGCTTGCTGCAGCGTGGCCAGACGTTGCTGCAATCGCTGGTGTTCCTGCTGCAAATGATGCCGGTTCTGCACCAGGGTGACCGCGGAAGCATGCGACTCCTCCAAGCGGTGGACGTGCCGCTGCAGGAGCCGTTCGCCCGCCCAGGCCGACGTCAGGATCGTACCGACGATCAGCAGCCCGGCCCCGCGCAGGCTCCAGCGGATCGTCCGCAGACGCTGCGTGACCGTGCGGTCATCGTCGGCAAATCGCATCAGTAGTGGCACTCCAAATGAAACTCGCGACCGTCCGTCACCGCACTCGTCAGCACGCCGGTCGACTTGAGATGAACTTGGCGGAACAATTCATCAGCTCGAAGGTGTTCGATGAACCGCGAGACGGCCTGATCGTGCAGCGCGATCCCGTGGATGGAGGCCACTGTCTTGACCTCGCGGTCGGCCCACGGGTCTCCCTGTTCTTGCTGCGCTTTCCGAGTCGCCGGCGAGACCCGTTCGCTATGCATCGAAAACCGTTGAATCTGAATGGCTCGGTCGCTTTCGATCACCCCGTGCGTCAGCATGCTCAGCAAAGGGAGACTGTGATCGGCCGGTTGCAATTGCTCGATCGTCGACATCCGCTGGGCCGCCAGCTGAATTTCCTGTTCGATCTGTGCGGTGCGGGCGACGACCTGTCGGGTTTGGGCGGCGAGGGGTTCGATGGCTGCCAGCTGCTGCCGCCAGTGCAGGACCCGTTGGATCGACGGCACACACCCGACCGCCGCAGCAACCACGCAGAGGATCCAGATGCAGCTCCAACGTTGCAGTTGGCGGCGCATGGCATGCCGCAGCCGGGTGGCCGGTGGTAACAGGTTCATGCGCATCGCGTTTCCTCCCAAGCGAGAGCCGAAAGGGCGCGGGCCGTCGCCAAGCCGCTGGCTGCCGGGGCGGGGCCGGACGAAGCGGCAGACGAAGGGCCCCAGCAGGCGGTCGGTAACTGCAAACGCTCCGCCAACTGCGCCTCGATGCCACCGATCTGGGCTCCGCCGCCAAACAAGCAGACCGACGTCGGTGTCTGATCGGCGAGTTGCCGGCGAACGAATTGGATTGTCCGCTGCATTTCATGCGTCAATTGCAGCAGGACGGGTTCGAGGCAGGAGCGGATTTCGCTGGCCGGCCCGACCCGCTTGGATTTTTCGCCGCTGCGGATGCCCAGTTTTTCCAGCACGCTGCAGGCTTCGCTTTCGCTGAGCTGAAAGCGTTCGACGAGACGTTGAACCCAGTGCCGGCAACCGCTGTCGGGAAGCACGCGACAGAACCGCGGTTCGCCGCCTTGGGTCAGCAGCAGCCGCGTCGAGGTCCAACCCAAGTCGACCGCCAACGTGGTCTTCCCCTCGTCGCCGCAGCCCGTTGCCGATTCCCGCGTCGCCCTTGCCAAGGCGCACAGCCCGCTGTCGATCACATGGCAATCGAGGCGCTGGGCGGCGATCCGGCGGGCGAGCCTTTGGGCTTGCCTCGCCGGCAGCATCGTGACGGCTAACGAAGCGGTTTCGTCAGCACTTCGCGGCGTGGTTTCCCAGTAATCGAAGCACAGTTCTTCGTCCGGGAACTCCGCCGCCAGTTCTTCCCGGATCATGCTCCGCATCTCAGCGGGATCGCTCCGCGGAACATCGATCATCCGGAGAGGCGTCTGTTCGAACGGGAGGCTTAAGGCCACGCCGCGGCCTCGCAACATCGGGCGGAGCGAACCGATCTCCCGTGCGATCCGCTCGAACGTCTCGTCCACGTGGTGCCACAGAGACGTTTCCGGCGATCCAGGCGTGGGGAACTGCCAGGCGGCCCGCACCGTGGTCAAGCCGCCGCGTCGTTCGAGTTGAGCGATTCGCGTCGCTCGGAAACCGATATCGACGCCAATCCAGCCCGCTTGGGCAGGAGTCCAGCGGCGCGGTCGCGATCGGGATGGCGAGAGAAGCGAGGTCGACATCGGGGCCCTTCGCAGCGGAATCAGTGAGAAAGCGGAATCAGTGAGAAATCGTGGAGACATCGAGCAACGGGAGGACGACCGACAGGACGACGGCAGCGACGACCACGCCGAGGAAGACGATGACCGCCGGTTCCAGCAGCTTGACCAGGTCACGCAGCCGACGCTCGCCTTCGTCTTCAAAGTATTCGCCCACCGTCTGCAGGACGCTGCCGAGATTCCCGGAGCGTTCGGCGGTCGCCACCATCTGGGCGGCGCCTTGCGGCAAAAAAGTCGATTCGATCAGCGGCTTGCCCAGGCCTTCGCCGTGCAGGAGGTCGGCTTCGACTTGTTCAAAGAGCTCGCGGAAACGAAGGTTCTGCGAAGTCCGGCGACACAGGCGGATGCTTTCGATCAACGGCACGCCGCTGGAAAGCATCGTGCCCAGCAGCCGGAACAGCCGGCCGGTGATCAAGGCCCGCGTCGCCTGACCCACCCCCACGAGGTTCAGGCTCAAGGAATCGCGAAGTTGCCGTGCCAGACGCGTCTGGCGGAAAAATGCGGCCCCGCCGAGGACCGCCGCCATGCTTAACAGCACCAGCAGTTTGTGGCTACTGACCCAGCCACCAAAGTCGAGCATCATGCGGGTCAGCGGGGGCGCCGGTTTGCCGAGGTCGTCGAAGACTTTGGCGAACTGCGGGAGGACAAAGAAGATCAAGGCATTGAGGACCAGGAAGGTGACGCCACACAGGACCAGCGGGTAGGCGAGCATCGCGCTGATCGTATTGCGGAGCTTCAGGTCGGCCCGAATCAAGTCGGTCAAACGCATCAGCACCTCATTGATCGTGCCCGATTGCTCGCCCGCCGCCACGCCGGCGACAAAGGTGGCGTCAAAGACCGCGGGGTGTTTGGCGAGCGCGTCGGAAAAGGAACGTCCGGCGGAAATGTCTTCATGAACCGTTTGGAGTACCTGCCGGAAAACGGGCTTGCGGATGTGCTCGGTCACGTTCTGCAGGGCTTCGGCGAGATCGACACCCGCGCGGACCATGATCGTCAGCTGCGAGAGCATCATCAGCAGATCGGTGCGATTGACCCGGCCGCCGCGACCGCCTCGGCCGGGGCGTGCAGGAGCGGCTCGGGGCAGCCCGCTCGCTGGATGCAGGTCGACGACGAACAGTCCGTCATTCCGCAACGATTGCCGAGCGCCGCCCAGCGAGTCCGCTTCCAGGCGGCCCGCCACCGGGGTGCCGTCCCGTCGTTTCGCTCGATATACGTATTGCATGGGCTGCTCCGGCTATTCCACGTGGGCGACGCGAATCACTTCGTCCAGGCTGGTTTTGCCGAGTTCGGCCATCGCGATCCCGGCTTCCATCAGGAGCGTCCCTCCCGCTTCCTGATGAGCCCGGCGGAGCGCATCGACCGACGCCCCCTCGCTGATCAATTGACGCAGGGAACGGCGGGCTGTGAGGACTTCGTAGATCCCGATCCGTCCACGAAAGCCGGTGTCGTGGCATTCGCGGCAGCCCTCCCCGTGCGTGAACTGGCGTCGCGTGTCACCGCGGTAGCCGATCGTCGCCAATTGCGCCGCATCGGGGTAATAGCTGGTTTTGCACTGCGGGCAGACCATGCGGACGAGTCGCTGGGCGACCACACCGACCAACGCGGCCGCGATCTTGAAGGGTTCGATCCCCATATCCGCCAACCGCGTCACCGCCGAAAAGGAATCGTTGGTATGGAGCGTCGAGAGGACCAGGTGCCCGGTCAGGGCGGCTTGGATCGCTACCGCCGCCGTTTCGGCGTCGCGGATCTCCCCCACCATGATCACATCAGGATCCTGGCGGAGGATCGCGCGGAGCGCGGTCGGGAAGTTCATCGTCTTGCTGCGCCCCACCGGCACCTGGTTGATCTGTTCCAGTTGGTACTCGACCGGGTCTTCGACCGTCACGATGTTTCGTTGGACCGATTTGATCAGTTCGATGGCCGAATACAGCGTCGTTGTTTTGCCGCTGCCCGTCGGACCGGTCACCAGGATCAAACCATGGGGGCGGGCCAGCATCTGCTTCGTTTGGCTCAGCAGCGGAGCGGGCACGCCCAAGTCGTCCAGGTTGAACGTCACATTGCGGCGATCGAGGATCCGCATCACCACTTTTTCGCCCAGGATCGTCGGTAGCGTGGAAATCCGCAGGTCGATCTCGCGGCCTTCCACCAAGACGTGGATCCGGCCATCCTGGGGCACGCGGTGTTCGGCGATGTCCAGTTTGGCCATCACCTTCAGCCGCGAGATCAGCGCGGGATGGAAATCGCGTCGCGGACGGAGGACTTCCCGCAGATGCCCATCGACGCGGAACCGGATCGTGCTGCAGCGGTGGCCTGGTTCGACGTGGATGTCGCTCGCCTTCTGCCGCAGGGCGTTGACGATCATGAAATTGACCAGGTTGACGATCGGGCTGCCGTCGGCGAGTGACTCCAGATCTCCCAGATCGATGTCGACCGTGTCCTGTTGCAATTCGACCGCGTCGGGATCGAGGTCGGCGGCGATCGCATCGACCGCAAAATCCTCCTCGTAACACCGCGGGATCATCGCTTCGATCGCCGAACGAAGCGCCAACACCGGTTTGATCCGGAGTCCCGTCAGCCGCTCCAGTTCGTCCGTCTGCCGCAGGTTCTGCGGTTCGGCCATCGCCACGCTCAAAGTGTCACGCACTCGGAACATCGCCAGCGCGCACAAATCGTGAGCTTTGGGCCGCGGCAGCAAACGGACTGCCGCGGGGTCGACCAGTCCGTCACGCAGCCGGACGGCCGCGACCGCGAATTGCTGACCCAGAGCGCGGAGCAGCGATTCTTCGTCGATAAAGCCGAGTTCCAATAGCGTCTCGCCGAGTCGCCCGTTGGTGTTGGCGTGCTTGCCCAGCGCCACTTCCAACTCGTCGGCCGTCAACGCCCCCGCCTGGATCAGCCGTTCACCCAGCGGTGTTGTGGATTCCTCGAGGCGACGCACCGGCATCTGCGTGAACAGCGGTGCGGTGGGGGATCCGGTCATGTTCATTGCGCAAAACTCCCCACCGCGGTCAAGACATCGTCAAACAGGACGAACTGTTCCGCCAAGGGCGTGCAGGTAATGATGTCTCGGCACAACGGATTGGCGGCTGCCAGTTCCATCATGCCCCCACGTCGCATGCACTGGTCGCGCGTGTCCCACAGCAATTCCAGGCCCGCCCCGTCGATCAGCGGAACGCTGCGGAGATTGATCACGATCTTGGGAGGACGTTTCTGCAAACATTCGTCGATCAACGTCCGCACCCGCGGGAGGAAGTCGGTGTTCAGCGGGTCGTCTCCAGAGATGACCGCGACCGAGCCCTGCTCATTGCATTCAAACATGGCTCCCCCGCTTGGCATGACGGAGCGGCAAGATCAGCGAGAACCGCGAACCTTTGTCCCATTCGCTGAGGATCTGCAGCCGCCCGCCATGAACCCGCGCCACTTCCTGGGCAAAGGCGACGCCCAACCCGCTGCCAGGGATCTCTTCGAGCCGTTGGTCGTTGGCCCGAAAGAATTTCTCTCCGATGCGGGCAAGTTGGTCGGCAGCGATCCCGATGCCGGTGTCTTCGATATGGATCTGCAGTTCTTCTTCGCTCAACTCGACCAGCGTGCGCACTTTGCCCCCTTCCGGTGTGTACTTGATCGCGTTGCCCAGGAGGTTGGTGATCGCCGCGGAGACTTTGTCCTTGTCGAGCGCCAGCGGCGGTAGCTTGGCGGGCAGGACGCATTCGAATTCGAGCTGTTTTTGTTTGATCTGGGGCTGTAGGTCGGCTCCGACTTCGTGCAGCAAACGAGGCAAATCGGTCTCGTGCTGGACCAGTGTCACCGCACCCGCTTCCATCTGATTCAGATCGAGCAATTCGTCGATGAATCGGGACAGACGGCTCGCCTCCCGATTGATGATGTTGTAGAAGTCCTTCTGGTTTTCCGGGTCGAGCTCGGGGTTCATCGCCAAGGTTTCCGCGTAGGCCTTGATGTTGGCCAGCGGCGTCCGCAGTTCGTGGGTCGCTGTCGATACGAATTGGTTGCGCATCTCCTCGGCCAGTCGTTGCTGCGTCACGTCGCGGATCGTCCAGATGGCGCTGGCGGTCACGTACTCGCCATCGATCACGGGCAGTCGCTGGACTCGCAGCACGCCCGCGGAGGTTTCCGATCCGAGCGGCAAATCGCAGATGTACGCTCCGCTGGCAGCGGCCAGGGTCGGCAACAGCGGGGAGGCGGGATCGCCCAGCTTGCGGGCGAAAAGATCGACGATCGCGGTCCCCTCCCAGGGTGCCTCTGCAGAGGTCTCGAAAATGGCCGTAAAGGTCTTGTTGGCGGCTTCGACGTGTCCTTGGGCATCGGTCAAGGCGATCCCTTCGCAGAGACTATCCAGCGCCGATTCCCAGCGTTGATAGCCCGCCGTTCCCAGTTTTTCCTGCAGCGTCTGCTCCAGATCCGACTGGGCCTGCTGATCCTGGAGCGCGGCGACAATGCCGTTCCAGGCTCCCGCGACGGGGCCCGCGGCGCGGATCGGTTCCAAGGTACAGGGATCTCGTTCGCCTGCCGTCAGCCCCCGCAGTTGGTGCTCGATCGTGCACGGCACGTGCAGCACCGCCCGTAAAAACCACGCCCCTAACAACAGCAGGGTGATCGCGACGGTGGCAAGATCCGCGACCAACGGGCCCGGCGACCCGTACAACGAAATCGCGAAAGCCAGCAGGATGCTGGTCAATACGGCGGCTAATCCCACTGCCCAATAGCCGGCGATCAAGCGGCGGGTTAGGCGGAGCGAAGCGGGCGGCGCGGCAAGAGCATCAGCATGAGTTCCCATCGTTTACGCCAGCGGTAACGGACGAGGAAGTAATTCGCCGATCAAGTGCAGGATTTCTCGCATGCTGAACGGTTTGAAGATCACTCGCGAGACCTGCCATTCGGCTTGCAGACGCGCCATGTCCAGTTCCAGCCCCTTGGCCGAGCACATCACGATGGGGAGCTCATCCAGTTGCAGCGTTTGCCGCGCAAACCGAATGATCTCGTCCCCGTTGGCTCCCGGCATCTGGAAATCGGTGATCAGGAGATCGAAAGGATGTTGCGCGAGCTGTTCCATCGCATCCAGGCCATTCCGCGCGGTGGTCACGGCGTAACCATTGCGTTCCAGGTTGAATCGCAAGACATCCGACAGGACGCGATTGTCCTCGGCGACCAGGACCGGGTTGGATTCCGTGGGGGGCATGGTGCAGCCTTCGCGATGATCGCGGGCGAGTGAGGCAGGGGACGCCATCGAGGGAGGGGGCTCCCGGCGGGAAGCGGTGGCGAGAGTGGGCGGGTCGGTCGTGAGGCGGTTACCAGTCGATAAAGCCGCTGTCGTTGATCCGGATCTCACCGGTCGATTCGTTGTAGGCCCAGCCCGCTCCTCCCGTAACGACGGAGGCGATCGGGTCTTGCGACGAAGCGTCTCCGACTTGGGCATTCGAGTTGGCCCCCACCTGGACCGCCGGGAACGAACCGCTGAGATAGGGCTGCAGGTCATCCGCCAGACTGCTGGCCGAGGGGTAGGCACCCGTGTCGGCGCGGTGCAGTTGGATCGCGTCCCGGACCACGGCCAGCGATTGTCGGGTGCTGTTCTGTCGCGCTTCGGTCGCGGTGTCGAACATCCGCGGTGCCGCGACTGCAGCGAGGATCCCCAAAATCAACACGACCACCACAAGCTCTACAAGCGTGAATCCACGGCGTGAACGCTGGCTAGGTCGGGTGTGGGATGGGCTCACCATCATGGCTCTCTCTCTCGTCGATGGGGGCGGTAGCAGAAATATAGGTTGTCTACGGTTATTCATGAATTGCGGGGTCGCAGAGTGGAACGCTGCCGAAATGTAGGTCGCTTTCACGGCCCGACAACTCGACCACGGAAATTTTCGCCCCGCCCGATTTCTTTCTCCTTCGCGATCGATCTGCGAACTAGATTTCCAGTGCATCATGATCTTTTCTTTCTGAGTGCATCGATGGATTCCATTCCCCCTTATCACGCCGATCCCCGTCAAGCACTGACGCTGCTGGAACGGTTTCGCCGACTCCTCCAAGAGGAGCTGCAGCGACCGTTCTTGTTGTGGCACGTCGCCGAGGAGGGATGGCGCCCGACATCGCCTTTCGGCCCCGCCACGTGGCGGGACCAGGGCGACGACGATTGGAACCGACTCGCCCCGTTCGTCGCCGAGGCCGCTGCCCAGTCGCGCTTGACCTGTCGCGTGTTAACCCCAGGACGGGTGCTGGTGGTGGCTTCTGCCGGGCCCGTCAACGGCTTGCACCGTGTCGTGGCCGGAGTGGTCGCGACCACCGACGAGCGACTGCTCGAACGACTCGTCGCTTGCCTGCTAACACGCGCCGAACAAGAACATGAATTGGCCGACACGCAGGCTCATCTGAACGAATTCGCGGACCAGGTGACCAGCGATTTCGAGGAATTGACCTGGCTCCGCAGCTTGACCGAACACATCGAAGTCTGCGACCTGCGGAATGACCTAGCGACGGTCTCCGAAGCGATCCTCCCGCCGCTTCGCGAATTGATCGATGCCGAGGCGGTGGTCTTGTTTACGCCCGCTGCCCCGACCCCGATGACGGCTTGTGCACTCAGCGAGACCGCTTCCTTCGTGGCGGGCGACGTGCCGGTGTCGCTGGAGGTCTGTCATCAGATCATTCAACAGTCGGCTCCGGAGGTGGGGGAGCATCCCTACGTCTGCAATGCCAATGCCCTGCGGCCCGCCGTTGCCGAGGTGAAGGGGCTGCGGAATTTCATCCTCGTGCGGATCAGTCGAGGCGGGAAACACTATGGGTGGCTGTTGGTGCTCAATCGCCGCATCCTCGATGTGGAGAATCCTGACGAACGAGCCAACGCGAGCTGCTTGCAGGACTGGGAATTCGGGACGTTCGAGGCGGGCTTGCTGAACGCCGCCAGCATCATGCTGGGGACGCACGCCCGCAATGCGGAACTGTTCAGCGATAAAGAACAATTGCTGGTGGGGGTGATGCGGGCCCTGATCAACGCCATCGACGCGAAGGATGCCTATACCTGTGGGCACAGCGACCGCGTCGCCCTCTTCGCGTTTAAAATCGCCCAAGCGATGCAGCTTGATCCGATGGAGTGCCAACGCGTCTACATGGCGGGACTCTTGCACGACATCGGCAAGATCGGCGTCCCCGACGAAGTCCTTTGCAAGCCGGGCAAATTGACGGAAGAGGAATTCATCAAGATCAAGGCGCACCCCGAGATCGGTTATTCGATCTTAAAGCACGTCAAACAGCTGGAGTACGTGCTGCCCGGCGTCTTGCACCATCACGAATCGTTTGATGGAGGAGGTTACCCGCACGGACTAATTGGCGACGAGATTCCTCTGCACGGACGCATCCTCGCGGTCGCAGATAGCTACGATGCGATGTCGAGTACGCGTTCTTACCGGCAGGCAATGCCCAGCGAAAAAGCGGAACGGATCATTCGCGAAGGAGCGGGCCGCCAATGGGATGCGGTCGTCGTCGAAGCCTTCTTCTCCGTGATCGACGAGATTCGCGGAGACCTGCAGCGGGATCCGGCGACCCTCGACGGGCCGGACGCCGTGGCTTCTCCGGAACCGCTCGACGCCAACGCCCGCGATTTAAACGCCCTCGATTCGAGTGCGCCCGACGCGATCTACCAAGCCGTCAACACGTTGGCCAACGCTTGATCCGCCATGTTGAACGCTTGCCAGGAAGGACCGCACTCGTCGCGCCAGCGTCGTCCTCGGCGACGGGGATTCAGCTTGCTGGAACTGACGGTGGTGCTGCTGTTGTTGGGCATCGTCGCGGCGGTCGCCCAGCCAAAGTTTTCCGAGACGCTGAGTCGCTATCGTGTGGAGGCGGCCGCGGCCAGATTGCAGAGTGATCTCATCTATGCGCAAACCCTCGCCAGGGTCCGCAGCCGAGCGACGACGATCCGATTCTTCGTCGCAGCGGAGCGCCTCACTTCGGCGTACCGACTGGAAGGGGTGCCCGATCCGGCGGTCGCGGCGAACCGCTTTTCCCCGCAGACGCCCAGCACCTGGTATCGCGTGGCGCTGCATGAGGAGCCCTACCGGGTGGCTTTGCGAGCGGCCCCCGCGACCCTCACCTTTGATCTCCACGGCCGTCCCGATACCGCCGCGGCGATGACGCTGGGCCTGGGCACACGAACGCGTCGGGTGCGCGTCATCGCCGGCAGCGGCGAGGT
>CAYNVI010000026.1:0-18258 GCA_964400585.1 uncultured Pirellulaceae bacterium
TTCCAAGGTTCCATCCAGACGAGGTCGTTCCACCAACCGGTGTCGTTCGCTTGCGGGGAACCAGCCGTCGACCGCCCCCGACGCATGATCGCGCGCAGCTCTTCGGCCAGCCGCTCGGCGATCTCTGGATGGTCCGCCAGTCGATCGGTCGTCTCGCTGGGGTCCTCTTTCAAGTCGTACAGCTCGCGCGGTGCCGACGGTTTTTCCTGTTCCATAACCAGCTTCCAACGGCCGTGACGGATCGCAAATCGTCCGTTGATCGAATGATGGATCAGGGGCGGACGGGATTCGCCCGCACGCTGCTCGGTCGCTGCGATCGCCGCCCCTTGCGCCAACCACAGCGGGGAAAGGTCCGCGCTGTCCTCCCCGGCGTCCTCCGGCAGCGGCACCTCCAGGATGCCGGCGAGGGTTGCCAGCAGATCGGTTTGACAGATCGGCGTGTCGCAAACCCGTCCCGCTTCGATCCGCGCGGGCCACCGCACCAGAAACGGCACGCGATGGCCCCCTTCGTAGATCGAACGTTTCCCTTCGCGATAACGCCCGTTGCTGTGGTGCTGGAATCGCTTGGCACGCGTCCGCCACGTGTTCTCCGGCCCGTTGTCGCTGGTCACGATCAGTAACGTCTGGCGGTCGACGTCCAGACGCTGCAGCGTCGCCAAAATCCGACCGATCTGCCAATCGGTCTCGATCATGAAATCGCCATAAGCCCCCGCCTCGCTGCGGCCGCGAAATTGTGGCAAGGGAATGACCGGTTTGTGCGGCGAGGTGTAGGGAAGGTACAGGAAAAACGGCGGGGCATTTTTGTCCGCCGAGGCGTTCGCTTCGAGCCACCGGATCGCTTCTTCGGTAAACCGTGTGAGGCATTCCGAATCGACAAAATCGGGAGCGACCTCCAGCTCCGTGCGGGCTAGACGTAATTGGCCGTCGATTCGCCGGTAACGCGGTTCGGCGTCGTAGGGAGGACGAATCCGATAATCGGAGATCGCGATCCGGTTGGGTTTCTTCCGCGTGTAAAGCGTCGGGGGGGTCTGGGGAAAGCGGCCTTCGAACCAGGCGAGCACGCCGTAATTCATCGAAGCGGGGATGCCCCAGAAGTGATCAAAGCCTTTATCCAGCGGCATGTCGCGCGTCGGTTGACTCCAGTCGCGCTGCGTGATCTCACCCGGAAAGTCCATCCCCAGATGCCACTTGCCCACCATCGCCGTCCGGTAGCCCTGCTGCCGCAATAACGAGGCCAGCGTCAGCCGCTGCCTGGTGATCAGGCAAGGATGTTCCGCGCCCAGCACGCCTCGTTTGAGCTCCGTCCGCCAACAATAACGCCCCGTCAGCAGCCCGTATCGCGAAGGGGTGCAGACGGTATCGCTGCTGTGCCCGTCGGTGAAGGTGATCCCTTCGCGGGCGATCCGATCGAGATGGGGCGTCGCGAAGCGGCTTGCTGGATTCAGATGCCCCACGTCGCCGTAGCCTTGATCATCGGTATAGATCACCAGCACGTTGGGCCGCTCCGCCGCGGGCAGTGGCGCGGCCGCGCAGAAAAGAAGGCTGCAGAGGATGCCGAACGCGGCAGCCCCGCGTCGGCGGCCGGGGACAACAAACATCATCAGGATCACCGGGGTCGAAGGGTGCCAGAAAAGCCACCGCACAACGTGACCGCCATACCGGGGGCGGCACCGCCCTCCTCGGCGGCTCCGTCTATCGTAACAGGCCGCGGAAACCCGTTTCCTCACTCGCTACGGATCGCCTGCCAAGTCGCCCGCCAAGTCGCCCGCCACGTCGGCTGCCTGTCGGCCGAAGGGGCCGTCGGCGACCCGGATCGGGACTTCGAACAACTCGCTCAAGACCTCGCCGGTCAGCATCGCTTGGCGGTTGCCGCGACGATGCACGCGGCCCCCTTTGAGCAGGATCACCGTCTCGATTGCCGGCACGATTTCTTCGACGTGGTGGCTGACCAGCACCAACGTGGTGCCCGCTGCGGCCAGCCCCTGCAGCTGTTCCAACAGCTCGTGGCGAGCGACCAGATCGAGCCCCGCGGTCGGCTCATCGAGGATCAGGGCCTGAGGCCGATGGACCAACGCCCGCGCGATCAGGACCCGTCGCCGTTCGCCGGTCGACATCGTCTCCAACGTCCGCCCCCGCAAGCGGTCCGCTTGCAGGCAGCCCAACGCCTCCGCGGCCGCTTCTCGCATCGCCGCGGTGCTGGGCGGCAGATGGCGGGCCAAGCGAACGCCCGAGAACCCCGACAAGACCGCTTCGGCCCCCGTCATCCGTCCTGAACGACCGTGGGCAAATGCCTGGTCGAGCTCGCCTGTCACGATCCCCAAATGCTGCTTGAGCTGATCGATGTGCCAATCGTCGCGACCGAGGATCTGGACCCGGCCGGCTTGGCTCTCCGCGATCGACGGATAGAACTGGCGGATCAGCAGCTTCAGCAGGGAAGTCTTTCCCGATCCATTGGCGCCCAGGATCGCCGTCTGCTGGCCTTGCGGGATCGTCAGCGAGAGCCGATCGAGAATCCGGACCGGGTGACGGCAGACGGTCACCTCGGCCAGTTCCAACAAAGGAGGGAGCTCAGCGGGCATCGAGGCAGGGCTTTCCAAGGAGGGGACGCCTCCGGGGGGTCAGGGCTTGCGTCCCCCGGAAAAGAAACAGCCGCGATCAGTCGCTGGCCGCGTTGGCAAAGATCGCTTCGAGTTGCGGGGCGAGCGTCGTCCAGCGTTCGGCGGCCGCTTCAAAATCGACCTCCATCCAACGGACCGGCGTCTCGGGCAAGACGCGAGGACGATGGACGTCGGTCGGCGCGATCGGCAACTGCGAACTGTTCCCCATCGCCAGCCGTCCCTCGGTCTCCGGGCGGACCAGGTAATCGACCAGGCGGGCCGCTGCCTGCGGATGGGGCGCCCCTTTGAGGATCGCCACCGTGTTGGGGATCCGCAACGTTCCCGGCTCCCCCGGTTGCTGATCGGGGAAGACGATTTCGACCGGGCGTCCTTCGTCCCGTTCGATGATCGCGTCGTCGGTGTCCGTGATCCCCCAGGCGAGTTGTCCGGAGGAGACCGCCAAGGCGACCTGTTTGTTGCCCGAGAGGATCAAAGCGTTGTCGGCCACCTGCTGGAAGAAAGCGGCCGCCGGTTCCTTCCCCAGCCGCGCGTCGAGCACGGCCGCGTGGGTCGCGGTCGTGCCGAAGAGGGGATACGCCATCGCACAACGGTCCTGCCAGGCGGGATCGGCGAGCGCTGCGACCGACCGGGGCCATTCCGCCGGATCGGGTAATTGCTCCGTGTTGACGATCAAGACGCGGGCCCGCGCGGCAAACCCGCACCAAGTGCCATCGCTCGCTTGCATCCCCGCCGGCCATTGGGGACCGACTTGCCAGGCGTGGGGCTGCAGCAGCCCCAGTTTCTGGAGCCGCAAGGTGTGCATGATTTCATTGTTCCAAAAGACATCGCAGACCGGCTGGTCGGCTTCGGCGATCAGCCGATTGACCAACCCCACTGTCTTGGTCGATTCGACGTCGAATTTCGGCATCGGCCGGATCTGATTGTCGGTGCTGCGATAGAATCCCCCCAGAATCGGGGCTGCAAATTCGCGGTCCAGCGCGCTGTAGACCACCACCTGCTTTTCGGGCTGCGGGACGCAGCCGGCCAGGGCGAGAGGTAGCGCAATCATTGCGATACGAATGAAGAGCATGCAGTCGCGTCCAAAATCGGAAGGAGAACGAGTCGCGGCAAAAAACGGATGCCGGTCAGAAGGGTGCCTTCTAGGATAATGGTAGCAGGCTTGGCCGCAGCGTTGCCCCCGCAGGTGACGCCCGCGGGCGATTCGCCCCCCTCTTTGCCCGGAGTTCCGCTTGCTTTCGCCGATCCGCTTGTTCGAGCCGCAACTGCGTACCCTCCTGCATTTTCGCCTGCTCCGCCCAGCGGCGGTGGGGGCCCTGCTGGTCGGCTGCCTGCTGGCTGCCCAGCCGGCCAGCGAGGCCGCGCCGCCTCCCGAATTCCGCACGCTGCAGGGGAACTGGATCGAGCTGGTGACCGACCTGCCGCAATCGCCCGGAACGGCCAGCCTGCCGGCCTCCTTCGACGCTGCAGTGCCGCAATGGTTGGAGTACTGGGACGTCGACCTCGCCCAGCTTGGCGATTGGCGTTTAAAGGTCTACCTGATGGCGGACCCCGCGGCGTTCCGGCGACGCGGGCTGCTCCCCGCTGAGCTCCCTGATTTTCGTCACGGGTATGCCCAGGGCCGCACCGCTTGGGTCGTCGCCCAAGGTTCCGACTATTACAGCCGTCACCTGGTGCTGCACGAAGGGCTCCATTCGCTCGCCTTCGAACTCTTCGGTGGGGCCGGCCCTTTTTGGTTCATGGAGGGGACCGCAGAGTTGCTGGCGACGCACCACGGGGTCGGGGAAAACCTGCGGCTGCCGGTCGTCCCGCCCAACCGGGAGGCGACGCCGCTGTGGGGCCGTCTGAAACTGATCGGCCAACGACGGTCCGCCGGCCGTCTCCCTTCGATCCAATCGGTGATGCGTTTTCCCAACCGGCTCAGCAACGATGTCGAGCCGTACGCCTGGAGCTGGGCCGCGGCGATGTTTTTGCACATGTATCCCGAATATCGCGGCGAACTGCGTGCCCTCGCGCCGCAAGGCCAAGATACTTCGGCGGAATTCACGCGGACGCTCTACCGACGGTTGTACGACGACTGGCCGGTCCTCCGCGCCCGCTGGCGCATCTTTCTCGACCAGTTCGACTATGGCTTCGATCTGATCCGCAACCGCGTCGAACTCGACCGCGCTGCCCCGCTTTGGGATCCTCGACAAGGCCACGCCAAACCGCTGCAGGTCACGATCGCGGCCGATCGCGGGTGGCAAACCAGTGGCGTCCGGTTGCCGGCCGGCAGCCGCCTGCAACTCACCGCCGCAGGGCGTTACCTGCTGGGCCGCCAGCCGGCGCCCTGGGTTTGCGAGCCGCAGGGGGTGACCGTCCGGTACCACCGCGGGCGTCCCCTGGGGAGGCTGTTGGCCACCTTGGTCCCGACCGATCCGGCGGCGACCTCCGCGATCGCACCCCTCGCGATCGAGTCGATCGGCCGGCAGGGGCGTGTCGAGGTGGACGAGGAAAGCTGGTTGCTGCTACAAGTCGGTGACGTCCCCTCGGAATGGGCCGACAACGAGGGCGAAGTGACGGTGCAGATCCGCCACGAATAGCCTGCCGGCGACCGGAAGCTTGCGGGAGGGACGAGCGGGCGGGTCCGACGGACCGGACCAGCCGATACGAAGCGAAACGCGGGTCGCCGCGACTTTCCTCCTCGCATGATGATCGAGCGAACGTATGGGCAAGGAGACAGAACACGGCCGGCATCGGTTTGTCGACATGTGGGCATTGCCGGGAATCCATCCCAGCAATGTCGAGCTTTTACAGCAGTTGAAGACCGCCGATACGCAGCACTTTACCAAGCACATGGACACCGTCGGCACGGTCTCCGAACAGGATCCCGAATCGGGCGACTGGGAGGATTCGCACCTGATCGGTCTGCGGACCGACGTGTGGCGCGCTGACGAGGATGAAATGGGCGAAGCCCTCGATGTGATCCGTCGCAAACGGAAAGAGACGCTCCGCCGCAAAATCAAAAGCTGGGGACGGCTGAGTGCCAAGCAGACCCAAACGCTGGAGGAACAACTCGCCTCCGACCAGGTCATGCAGATGCAGTCCAACGAGATCGAACGCCGCCGCCTGGTCCTGAAACTCTTCAAGAACACCGGCACGCGGACCCGCTGGTGCGGCACGATCGAGGAGGTCACGACGACCGAAGTCCATAACTCGATCGGATCGAAGCGGAGCCTGCTGACGCTGGTCGTGATCCTGCCGCGAACCGAGATGGTGACTTACGTCCAGCAGAATCATCGCACCTTCCGGATCCCCTCGCTGTTCACCTTCGGCTACTTCGATGAGCAACGGATGTGGAATCTGACCCTCAAGCGTCACTGGCTCTCCTGGGGCGCCGACTTTGACATCGAAGCCGACGGGCAAGAACTCGGCATGGTCGATGGCAAAATGATCAGCTTCGGTTCCGACAGCCACCTGCGGCTGCAACCGCATGCCTTAAGCGAGGACACCCAGTTCGTCGATCTGCTGACGCTCTTTACCGCCTCGGTCGGCTACCACCGGGCGATGCGGAAAAGCGTGGAGCGGCGGGTGGCCGCTGCCCAGGCCGGCCAATGGCAGCGGCATCTGATCGAAGACGAAGAACTCCGGCTGCGGCACAACGGTCGAGCCGCCGCCTAAGCAGGATAGCTGCGGTGACATCCAAACGTACGTTCCGACCTGCTTATTGCCCCCGGCCCCCTTTACGTCTCCAATTGACGATTCGAGTCCAATTGACGATTCGAGATCCAACGGAAAACCAACAGCAATGCCATGCCGACTCTGCGGGAGCGACGAAGTTCACAGCGAACATCATCTGATCCCCCGTCACTGTCATCGAAAGAATTGGTGGAAGCGGCAGTTCACGAAGGAGCAAATGCAACGGACGATCCCCGTGTGCAAGCTCTGCCATGAGACAGTGCATCACGCGGTTCCAGACGAAAAGGAACTGGGCCGCGATTACTACACCGTGGAACAGCTGGAATCGCATCCTGCGATCGCCAAGTACCTCGCTTGGAAGCGAAAACGCGTGCACTGAAGATCAACCACGTCGAGGCGGAATCTTCCTTTGCTGTGGACGGCTGCGGCACTTGTGCTGGGGCGGTCGTTTCGATCTTTCCGCCATCGCCTTCGCTTCTTCTCGTCGAAGCTGCTCTTTGACGCGGAAGACGAATGCCTCACTCACCTCCACGCCGAAGCCCTCAAGTTCGTCCACAACCTGCTGTGGCGTAACGTGCCTTCCCAGGCGGGCAAGTGTGCTTCGGATTGCTCTTTGTTGGTTGGCGTTCAAGTTAGGCCAAAAGGGGTACCTGGCACCTTGTTGTGGCCCGCGGGGCGGACCCTAGCGGGATGCTTCGTCTTCTGCGGCGCGGCTGGCCACTTCCAACGGAGGCAGGATGCCCATGTAGGCCATCAGATCGCTGATCTCCCGCAGCGACAGCTCGTCCAGCAAGCCGGCGGGCATGATGCTGCTGTCGCTCGGCAGGATCTGATCGACGTCTTCTTGGGCGACCGTGATCGTGTTGTTTTGGGAATCGCGGACGGTCAACCGTCCGCCTCCCTCCTCGGCGACCAGGCCGACGTAGACCTGGCCATCTAAGGTCAGCACTTTCTTGTTCATGTACTGATCGCTGATCACGTGGGCCGGGTAGAGTGTCGATTCGAGCACCTCCCGGCGGGTAAAGCGGCGCGCCAGGCTGGTCAGATCGGGGCCGATCGCTGCCCCCTCGCTGCCAAACCGGTGGCACGCGGCACATTGGGCCTGGCGGAAGACCAACTTCCCGGCCACCGGATCACCGTAGCGTCCCGCATCGGTCTCGAGGTAGTCGGCCAATTGGTCGAAGTCCCACTTCGAGCTCTCCTCGACGGTCGGCAGGACCGCGGCCGGGCGATCGGGATAGGTTTTGGCGTACCATTCCTGCCAGGGCTTCATCGGCTGCCCCTCGTCGGCGGGCGCCTCCAGTCCGGTCCAGTGTTGGATCAGCTGGCGGGCCGACTCGGTCGAGCCGCCTTGTTGGTCGGCCTGCAACCCGCGGAGGATCACTTGTCGCAAGGCTTCGGGATCGTCGGTGGCGACCGACACGGTGGCCAGTTGGTTCATCACCTCGACGGCCGCCTCGCCTTCCAGGATGTTTAGACTGCGGACGAGGTAATCCCAGTTTTCCCCGTCGGGATGGCGGGCCAGTCCCATCGCCACCGGTTGGCGACGTTCCGGTTCGTTCCGCCAGATCCGCCGGAGGTGCGCGAGCGATTCGTCGTCGCCTGCCATCGCCAGGATCGCCACGATCCCGGTCCGGAGACGCGTGTAAACGTCGCCTTGGAACTCGCTGCTGGGGATCTGTTCATCGAGGTCGACCAACATGGCGGCTGTCTCGGCGTCGACCGGCTGCGGCAATCGGTAGAGCGAGGCGAGGGCGGCATTGGGCCAGTTGGCGCCTTGCTCGAGGATCGCCATGGCATCCTCGTCGCTCAAGCCGGCCGCAAAGTCGCGGGTGACGTGCATCAGGTACAGCGGGACACTGCTGCCGACCGCATTTTTGGAGGCCTGCTCGTAGAACCGCAGCAACTCGAAACGCTCGGCGGCCGACCATTCGTGATCGATAAAGCGGAGGTACATCGCCACATGCAGGCGGTCCGATTCGGGCGCCTTGCCGGTGACGAATTCGAGGGCACGCGGCGCCACGGTTTCCGCATCCAGGTAGGCTGCCAGGCGGATCAATTCACGATTCATCCGGGGATCCCCGGTGGGGAATTCTTCCGCGATCTGTTCGCGGAACTGAGGCACCCGCTGCGGCGCGATCTGGCCTCGTTCCAAAGCGACTTGCGCGACCCGCAACAGGTCGTTGAAATCGGCGTCGGTCAGGAAGCCTTGCATCTGCCGGCTGAGCGTCTCCAGGACCTGCAATGCCGTCGTTTCCTGGGGCTCGGCGGTCACCAGGGCCAGCCCGCCCAGGATCGCCAGCCGCGGCTCTTCGGCATCGAGGACCTCGTTCCGCCACTGCTCGGTCGGGATCGTTTCCAGCACCCGTTTGGCCAAGTAGGCGAGGACGCGATCGTCCTCCTGCAGCAGCGGCAGGACCTCGTCGGCCGGCGGCTGCTGCCCGCTCCGCAGCATCGCTTCGCAGGCTTGACGGCGGACCCGCAGGTCGCGGTCGGTCAGCATGCCGACCAACCGTTTCTCGGTCCGCTCGCTGGCATGGATCCCCATCAGGTAAGCCGCTTTGCCGCGGACCGCCTCGCTGGCGGCGCGGCTGAGTTCGATCAGCAAGTCTTCGCGCGGCGTCGGACCAAACAGCTGCATCAAGTCGAGGGCCCGGATCCGGTAGTGCCCGGGGTTCTCGTCGCTGTAGGCGACCCCCGCGATCAGCTCGCCCCATTCGCTGCCCAGTTCCTTCTTGATCCCGGCGATCGTCTGACGGCTCCAGGCCGCGTTGAGCTGCGGTTGGCGGATCGCTGCGGCGATCCCCGTCCCTAAATTCTTGACCCGTTCGGGGATCGGTCCTTCCCACACGACGCGGTAGACGCCCCCCGCAGTGCCCCGTCCGCCGGTGCAGAAATAGAGCGCGCCTTCAGGCCCGACCGCCAGGTCGGTCACATTCAACGGCTGCCCCTGCAGGAAGACTTCGCTGTTGGCATCGTAACCCGCCCCGCGAGCTTCCAGCTTGACATTCAAGATCCGCCCTTCCGACCAGTCGGCCAGGAAGAGACTGCCGTGGTAACGGACCGGATACATGTAGTGTTCGTAGCAGGTGGCACCGGTCGGCGACCCCCGTCCGGTATCGAGCGTGGTCGGCAGACGATCGACGTAGTGCTCGGGCCATTTCGCCCAACCACTTCGCCACCCATATTCGCCCGCTTCGGTGATTTCAAACAGCGCCGAAGGCCGGTACCAGGCGGCCCCGACATCGGATTCCATATCGCTGTCGTGGACGAACAGGCTGCCATTGGGACGGAACGCCAAGTCATAGGCATTCCGCAATCCCCCGGCCACACGTTCGACGCGTTGGCCATCGACATCGGTGCGAATCACCATGCCGGCCGGGGCTTGGATGCCGCGGGCGTGCCCGCCTGGATCTTCGTAGCGGGGCTGCACCAGGTCGCCCTCATAAGCGGCCGGCAGGGTCTCTCCCGGGCCCCCCGGTCCGACCACCTGCATGTGGTTGCCGACAGTGATGTAAAGCATCCCGTCGGGTCCCAAGCCGATCCCATGGGGTCCGTGCTCTCCGGGAGTGCCTTCGAATTTTAAAATCGTGCGGACTTGCTCGAGCGTCCCGTTCCGGTCGCCATCGGTCAGTCGATAGAGCGCCATCCCGTCGGGTCCTTGCCCCGTGACGAAGACTTCGCCATTGAGCGACAGGATGCCTTGCACCGATTGCACGGCTTCGCAGTACGTCCGGACCTCTTCGGGAATCGAATCGCCGTCCTTGTCAAAGATCAACAGCAAGGGACCGTTTTCCCGCGCAGCGATCAGGTGGCCAAACTCATTGAAGTCCATCGCGATCAAGGAACCGACCTGATCGTCGGTCAGCACGCGTTGCACGCCGAACCCTTCCTGGATCTGAAAGCGAGCGCTCTCCTGATGCTCGGTCGCGGCGACGACATCGGGCTGGCGATCCCAGGGAACGGTGTCGCCCAACTGGCCGAACGATTGAGCGGCGGCCCACAAGCGGTCGTTGTACAGCGGCGTGTTCCACATCGACGCCCCTTGCGGGCTGACCTTCCAACTCGGATCGGTCGAAAAGGTGTACCACCGCTCACTCTCCTCGGGCCGGATGCTGACGCGGGCCGCCAAGGCCGCGGTCGAGCCGCGCGTGTTTTGGACCTGGACCGCCACCACGTTGCGGCCGGGGGTCAGGTACCGCGATACGTCGTACTCTTCCATCTTCCGCGACGAACGTCCCGAACCGACGCGGTGTCCATTGACATACAGGTCATAGACATCGTCCGCGGCAATCGTGATGCGGCCGACCGCCTTCGCTTGGAGATTGATCGGCTTTCGGAAGAAACAGGTGGCGCCGGCGGGAACCGCATCTTTGGCCGTTCCCGCTTGCCAAATCCATTGGGCTTCTTCAGCGCCGACCCCTGAAGCGATCGTGCAAATAAGGCATGCTGCAATCAGCAGCGAACGAATCGGTTTGCCATCCATGGCGGCGATGCTCCCGCGCTCGCGGTAGAAGAAATCCTCGATTTCAGACAGTCTCGAGACGGACTGTAGGGAACCGGGCGGCGGGGGGTCAAGAGAAATCGATCGCATAAAATGGGCCGCCGCAGCGTCCTGCTGCGCCAGTCCCGCCAGCTTCCTTTGCACAAAGTCACGACCGGAGCGTCCCGGCAATCCGTACTGTCACGACCTCGCGGCGCTCGTTCACCAACGTGAGTCGGCGACGAGGCAAAGCAAGCCAATTCAAAAAGGGAGGGTCCAGCCATCTACCTGCCCCGCAGGGCATCGGAAGCGATCCATCCGCCGCCTCCCTTGTGCGAACCTTGTGCGAACCTTGTGCGAACCTTGTGCGAACCTTGTGCGAACCGAATTCGAAGGGGTCCGCTGCGGCGTCAACTCGGCCGCAGGGAAAGGGGGACCGTTTGCCTACCCAGGAAACACTCGGTGCGATGACCGACGCTAGCAAACTGCATGATTTTGTCCCGTAGAAAAGATCGAGGCATGTCCGCTCGCAAGACCCGTCGTCGGCGAAGAGGAACCTCTGCCGAGGCGGTCACGAGCGGCGGCGATCGACCGGGCGACGAGGACGTCACTGACCGGCGGATCTCTCCGCTGCGATGGCTCGTATTTTGTCGACGATCTTTGCCGTGTCAAGCAACCGGCGGCGGACAAGGACCGCGGCGGGCGTGGCGGGCCGCCCCCGCCGCCGCCGCCTGCTAACAAGTTTCCACGCCAAAGCGACATTGCCGGGGAGGCAAAAAAAAGAATCGGCGCGCGCTCGCTTCGCCGACGCGTTCGTCGCCCGTGGCAGCCCCCGCCTCCGCGTCTTGCTCCACCCGCTTTACCGCGTCACGCGCATCCCTTACCGCGTCACGCGCATCGCGTCCTACGCGTTGGTCTCCGCGGAGCGGGCCCGGCGGCAGTCACGATCTTGTCGATGCGGTATCCTACCGACGCGTTATACTGATCGCCTTTTGCTGTCTCCGCTTTTCCCGACGTTGCATGTTTGCCGACGACGTTCCGCCGCCTGACCCGGCCACCTCCTCCTCGCTTGCCGCGACCCGCTCGGTTCAGGACGATCCGCGGTTGCAGTGGAGCGACGCGTACGTCGCCCGCTGGCGAGCGGCACTCGGAGACGCGGTTTGTGATCGGCTGGGCATCTACACGCTGCCGGCGGGGTTTCGGCTCTCGGTGATCGTGCCGGTCTTCAACGAAGCGACGACGATCGATCAAGTGATCGAAAAACTCCGTCGGACCGGTCTTCCCTTGGAGATCTTGCTGGTCAACGACGGCAGCACCGACGGATCGGCGAATCGTCTGGAGAGTCTCGCCCAAGCCGCAGACATCCGGGCGATCCACCACGAACGGAATCGCGGGAAAGGAGCTGCCATCCGGACCGGACTGCAAGCCGCTTCGGGGGATATCGTCGTCATCCAAGATGCCGACTTGGAATACAACCCGGAAGACTTTCGCGTCCTCCTGCAACCGCTGCTGGCCGAAGAAGCCGACGTCGCTTACGGCACCCGTTACGGGCATTGCGATCGCCAGGTCTCCCCGTGGTGGCATCAGGCGGTCAACGGTTTGCTGACCGGATTGACGAACCTCGCGATCGGCCTTCGGCTGACGGACGTCGAAACCTGCTACAAGATGATCCGCCGTCCCGTCCTCGACGAGATCGCGCCGACCCTGCGGGAAAACCGGTTCGGCATCGAAATCGAGTTGACTGCGAAACTCGCGCGGCGTCGCTGGCGGTTTGTCGAACGACCGATCCGCTACCAACACCGCTGGTACGGCGAAGGGAAAAAGATCGGCTGGCGGGACGGGGTCAGTGCCCTCCGCTGCATCCTCCTGTATGGCCTCTGCCGTCGTCGCTGAGCGGCCCGCGCTCGCCCCCCCTGCGGGTGACCCCACGAACGCCCCCCGGTGAATACCTGGCTCGCATCCGTAAAGCGTGGCGAGGCATTGGCTTGCGACGATGGGATCGGGGAAGGCCCGAGGCAGGACGGGGGCGAGCACGGGGGCCGCCGGAGAAATCCCCGGAAAATACTTGACCGGCGCGATTTTGCAGGCCTAAGCTCAAATTCTGGTCTTCCTTCTTTCGCTCCCAGCCGGAGCGCCTTATCACCCACGGAGGTTTGTTGCCATGGCCGTGCAGACTCTCTCCACCACGCTGACGATCAATCCAGCGTTCCTTCAGGAGATCAAGGACAGCAATGCGGAATTGTGGCAGACCTTGGAACGGATTCAGGGCCTTTACGATGCGGCGATGCCGCCCGCGACGATCGCGCAGAAACTGGTCCGTTGGTTGGATGACCTCCGCGATCAGCTGGCGTTGCAGTTTTCTTTAGAAGAAGCCTATGGCTACCTCGAGCTGCCGACGCCGGACCGCGCGATCGGCACGCGCGCCGAACAAGCCCGCCGGCAACATTGTGCGCTCTATCTCGATCTCAGCGAGCTTTGCGAACGCGCCGAGGAACTGCAGTACCGCGGTTTGGCGACCGAGCAGTTGGGCTTGCTGATCGAAGAGACCCAAGCGTTTGACGCGCGGCTGCAGGCGCACGAAGCGATTGAGAACCAACTGATTCGTTCCTGCCGCTAATCGCAGCAGGCGCCGCGCGGCTGGAATACGTTCCGACGCTCCCCATCCCCCATGGACCACCTGCGATCTGCATGTCGGTCCCGGAGAAGTTCCCGATGGTTCACGATTCGTCAATTCGTTGCCTGGAGATCCTGCTGGTCGAGGACGGCCTGCTCGATGCGCGCATCACAATCCATGCTTTGCGGCGGAGTCGCGTCCATCATCGGGTCAGCCTGGTGCGGACCACAAGCGAAGCAAAAAAATTCCTTCATCGCGAAGGCATTTTCGCGCGAGCCCCGCGTCCTGACCTGCTGCTGCTCGACCTCCACCTGCCCGATGGGGACGGGACCGAGGTTTTGCAAACGATGCGCGAACGGCCCGCTGACGGCGGCCCGTCGGCCTCGGTCGTCGTGTTGACGGCAGCCGACGACACCGCCACGCGGCGCCGCTGCGAAGCCCTGACCATCGATGGGTTCATCACCAAACCGTTTGATGAAGACCAGTTCCTGCGGGTGATCCGCGAACAGAAGCGGTTGATGGTCTTTGGCGCGCCGACTTTGGCGGGCGCTTGAGCGGCCGGCGTTCTCCATCAGCCGGTGTGCTGAGTCAACCGGGAAGGACGCCCCGCCCGGGGAAAGACGGGGGGCGCAGCGGCGGGCTTCTTTTCGGTCCCCGCCGACGACCGCGGGTTTTTCTGGTAAACATGTCGGCGGACCGCTTTGGATCTGCCCGCGCCGGCACGGTCCTGCTCGGTCCCGGCAGTGTTCCTCCGGTAACCCCTTCCCCGCGGAAGTGCCATGCGCATCGTTTGCTTTGAAGATGGCCTGACCTCGCGACTCGCCCCGATCGTTACCAGTCGCCCCGCCTACGCCGTCTCCTGCGCGTCCTTTCGTTTGATCGATTGGCTCCAGCGTCTCGACGGTCGCCTCCTAGGGAGCGTCCGTCCCCACTTGCGGGCGATCCAGCGTGAAGACTTTGGGCTGGTCGATGTCGCCGACGAAGGGTTTGGTGAACACGACGGTGTGTTGCTGGTCAACGCGCGACTGGTCCCCTCGCAGCGGAACTTCGCGACGCTGCAGCGGCTCGTCCAATCCCCGAACACGGCGGTGCTGCAAGGCGAGGTGATCGTCGCGGCGATGCTTCCTCCCGGCCGTCTGCAACCGCCGGGAGACCGTCCCGGCGCGGAACCGATCGCGCAACTGCTGGAGGCGGCAGCCGAACTGGCACCACTCGAAACCCACGAAGCCGATGCCCCCCCGCTGCCGCTCTTCAGCTGGCCACACGAGGTTGTCTCCTGGCACATGCGGCTGATGCCCGAAAACCTGGAGCGGCGGATCGCCGCCGGCGACTTCACCCAGCAACAGGACGGCGTCTTCCTGGCGGAGGGCGCGACCCTCGGCCCCCATGCCGTGATCGACTGCAGCGAGGGCCCGATCCTGCTCGATCGCAACGTTCGCGTCGGTCCATTCTGTTACCTCAGCGGCCCCGTTTATGCCGGTCCAGGGGCTCGGGTGATCGAACACGCCGCCTTGAAAGATGGGGTGGCGCTGGGCCATACGGTCAAGATCGGTGGCGAAGTCGAAGCTTCGGTGATCGAACCCTACACCAATAAGCAGCACCATGGTTTTCTCGGCCACAGCTACCTCGGCAGCTGGATCAATCTCGGAGCCGGGACCTGCAACAGCGACCTGAAAAACACCTATGGATCGATCAACGTCGAATACCATGGAAAGCGGGTCCCCACCAACATGCAGTTCATGGGCAGCATCATCGGCGACTATGCGAAGACCGCGATCAATACCGGGATTTTTACGGGCAAAGTGATCGGGGTCGGCAGCATGCTGTATGGCTTCGTCACCAACAATGTCCCCAGCTTCGTCAACTACGCACGGCTCTTTGGGCAGTTGGCGGAACTCCCTCCAGAGGTCATGATCAGCACGCAACAACGGATGTTTGCCCGCCGCCAGGTGGAACAGCGTGAATGTGACAAGCAACTGATCCTCGACATGTTCGAGTTGACCGCGCACGAACGGGTCCAGGAAGACGAGGCGACCGATTTTTGAGCCTCCCGGCAGGCAGCGGCGAACGGCTGCTTCTTGAGCGTTGTGTCAGGCCGTTTTTCGCGGTCGACCGCAGCATCGGGAAGCCGCCGCGGCATGCCGCACCGTCACCTGGAGTTGTGCCCCTACCCAGCCACCACCGGAAAATTCAACCATGATTCGTGTCGCGATCCTCGGAGCGACCGGCTACACCGCCTTGGAGGCGATCCGCCTGCTGCAGCGTCATCCGCAAGCGACCGTGACGGCGGTCACCAGCCGGCAAGATATCGGCAAACCGATCGAAGCGGTCCATCCTTCGCTGACCGGTAGCCTCTCGCTGCCCCTCTCGGCGCTCGATCCCGATCGTCTGGCCGAAGCCTGCGACGTCGTCTTCTGTTGCCTGCCCCACGGGGCCTCGGCACAAACCGTGCGGGCGCTCCGTGAAGCGGGGCTGCGGGTGATCGATTTCAGCGCCGATTTCCGGCTCCGCCAAGTCGCCGACTACGAAGCGTGGTACCAGGTCGAACATCCCTGGCCGGAACAGATCGGCAAGGTCGCCTACGGGTTGCCCGAACTGTTTGCCGAAGAGATTGCCGGGGCGGACCTGGTGGCCAATCCCGGCTGCTATCCCACCTCCGCGATCCTCCCGCTGGCGCCCCTCCTGGCCGCCGGCGTGATCGAGGCGTCCGACATCATCGTCGATTCAAAGAGTGGTGTCAGCGGCGCGGGACGGACTCCGAAGCTGGTCAATTTGTATGGCGAAGCGAACGAGTCGATCATGGCGTACGGCGTCGGCCAGCATCGCCATCAGCCCGAGATGGTCGATGTCCTGCAGCGGTTCTCCGGGACGGGACCCGAACTCCTGTTCACACCCCACCTGACGCCGATGGACCGCGGCATCCTGTCGACCATTTACGTCCGTCCGCAGGGGACCGATGCGGCCGGCGTCTTGCAGCTCTGGCAGCAACAATACGGCGACTCGCCCTTCGTCCATGTCGTCGATTCCCTGCCGGCGACCAAGCATGTCAGCGGCAGCAACCATGTCCATTTGGCGGTCCGCCAGTGCGGCTCACGGCTGGTCTTGATCGCCGCCCTCGACAACCTGATCAAAGGGGCGAGTGGGGCTGCCGTCCAGAATCTGAATTGCATGTACGGTTTGGACCCGACCCTCGGATTGGAACGCTAGCGTGATGTCCTCCGATGCCAGCAGCCCAGGAAACGACCGCGACGAGCCGATCGAGGCGGTTCTGGTCGCTTCCCCCGCAGTCGCTTTCGAATCGCCCCCTCCCCCAGCGACGCGCTCGTCCCCGCCGCGGATCTGGCCGCTGCTGCCGGTCCTTTTCTTCTCCGGCGTCGCGTTACTGTTCGCTTCGGCGGTCGCGTTCGTACTCGCCCAATGGCTGGTGACCGGCGCGGTGACGGTCGAACCGGCGGAAACCGCGGAGACCATGAAGCGGGTCGTCCGCTCTCGACTCGGTCTGGTGCTGACGGTCTTCTTTCCGCAGGTCGCTTTGATCCTGCCCCCGCTGGTCGCCGCCGCGCTCTCGCCGCTTGGCTTCCGCCGGCGGCTGGATCTGGTCCGCGGGCATTGGCCGATCTGGGGCTGGGTGGCGGCGGCGATGGCGACTCCCCTGGTCGGGCTCATCTCCTCGCTGGCAGTCGGCTTCTTTTTGCCCGAGAGCGAAGCGTTGAAGGAAACGGCCGAGCTTTTTCGCCATCACGGACGCAGCGGGTTCCTCCTGCCGCTGGCCCTGATGATCGGCGGTCTCCCGGCGATCTGCGAGGAAGTGCTTTTTCGAGGCTACTTGCAGAGCCGCTTGACGCGCCGCTGCGGAGGCGCCGCCGGGGTCCTCATCGCCTCGGTGATCTTCGCCCTCTTCCATCTCGATCTGATCCACATGGCGGCCGTCTTTCCGATCGGCCTGTGGATGGGATGGATCACGCTGCGGAGCGGCTCGCTGCTGCCGGCGATGCTGGCCCACTTCCTCAACAACGTGCTTTCCGTCCTGCAGGTGGTGTTCGATCCGAGCGAGCAACCCGAGATGCTGGCGTTCCCCAGCCTGTTGGTTTTCCTGGTCATCCTCGGCAGTGGGCTGGCCGGCGTGGCCGGTACGATCTTGGTGGCCGTCCTCTATCCTCCCGCCGCTTCGCTCGCCGATGAGCGGCGGGCGCCCGCCCCGCTTGCGTGAATCCGATGCTTTCTTTTTTTCGTCGCCGTCGTGGGGACCGCCCGTCCCCTGCCCACGAAACGGTCCCTTGTCCCCACTGCGGCGCCGAGGTCCGAGCCACCGCGGCGGCCTGCCGCGCCTGCGGCTACGACTGGGAAGCCGACCTCGAGGGAGGCGAATCGTATGCCGAGGACGAATTCGATTATGACGATTACCTGGCCCGCGAATTTGGCAGCGACGGGGCGGGAGGGGGGATCAGAGGTTCCTCGCTGACGGCTCGGCAACAAGCGATCGCTCTCCTGCTGGTGATCGTCTTCGTCCTCGCCTTGCTGGCCCCGCTCTTCTCGATGGCCACCAGTGCCAGCCCGATCTTGACACCGGCCTTGGCCACCAATTCGGCCGCGCCCAGGAATTCGCCTGCCGCGAGCTTGCTCTCCTCGTCCAGTTCGTTGAACCGGCCAACGCCTTCCCGAATGGAATCCCAGACCGGATCGAGGTATCGCACCATGCCCTGGGTCACGCGGATCAGGCTTTCCATCGTGTCCACCACGGCCTGAATGGCGTCTCCCAGGCCCTCGGCCGTGGTAAGGTCGATGCCGTCGAAAAGGTCATGGAACCCGCCCACCAGGTCGTCAATGGCATCCACACGATCGCTACCGGGCCTGAACCCCTTGCCATA